>NZ_JBJLSG010000215.1:0-6725 GCF_050871925.1 Kineococcus gurbantunggutensis | reverse complement strand
CGGGAGGCCGGCACCCCGCCCGGGGTGCCGGCCTCCCGCCGTCCCCGGCGGCGTCCGCGCCCGCGCCGCGCTTCAGCTCCGCGCCGCTGGTGCCGATGGGTGAACCAGGCACCACGAGCGACGAGCCGCCCGCCAGGGCGGAGCGCCGCACCCCCCGCACATCACCCCGTCGCGAGAGTCGGAGCGGAACCGCATGGACGACATGGACGAGATCGTCCAGGAATTCCTGGTCGAGAGCTACGAGAACCTGGACCAGCTGGACTCCGACCTCGTCGCGCTGGAGCAGCAGCCCGGCAGCCGCGAGCTGCTGGCCAGCGTCTTCCGGACGATCCACACCATCAAGGGCACCAGCGGCTTCCTGGCGTTCTCCCGCCTGGAGTCGGTCGCCCACGTCGGCGAGAACCTGCTGGCCCGCCTGCGCGACGGCCAGCTGGTGATGACCCCGATCACCACCGACGTCCTGCTGCGCATGGTCGACACGATCCGCGCGCTGCTGGCCGCCATCGAGGAGAGCAGCAGCGAGGCGTCCGTCGAGGTCGACGCGGTCGTCGCCGCCATCCGCGCCGTCCTCGACGGCGAGGTGCCGGTGCTGCCGGCCGCCGACGGCGCCGGCGTGGAGGTCGCCGCCGAGCCCGCCCCCGCCGCGCCCGCGCCCGCCGCGGCGCCGGTGGCCGAGGAGCCCGCGGTCGAGGAGCCGGCGCCCGCCGCCGAGCCCGCCCCGGTCGCCGAGGCGCCCGCGCCCGAGCCGGCCCCCGTCGCCGAGGCCCCCGCGCCCGAGCCGGCCCCCGAGCCGGCCCCCGTCGCCGAGGCGCCCGCGCCCGTCGCCGAGGCCCCCGCCCCGGCGGCCGTCCCGGCGCCCGCCCCCGCGCCCGCCGCCGAGAAGGCCCCCGGCTCCGAGAAGGCCTCCGCCGTCGAGGCCAGCATCCGCGTGGACGTGGAGCTGCTGGAGTCCCTGGTCCGCCAGGCCGGCGAGCTGGTCCTGGCCCGCAACCAGATCCTCCAGCGCGCCGGCACCCTGCGCGACGAGGACCTCACCCGCGCCTGCCACCGCCTGAACCTCGTCGCGAGCGAGATGCAGGAGACGGTCATGCGCACCCGCATGCAGGCCATCGACCACCTGTGGTCCAAGCTGCCCCGCGTCGTGCGCGACCTCGGCAACATGCTGGGCCGCAAGATCAAGCTGGAGATGGAGGGCGGCGACACCGAGCTCGACCGCACCCTGCTGGAGGCGGTCAAGGACCCGCTGACCCACATCGTGCGCAACGCCGTCGACCACGGCATCGAGCCGCCGGAGGTGCGCAGCGCCGCCGGCAAGAACGAGGTCGGCACCCTGAAGCTGCGCGCGGCGCACGAGGGCGGCCAGGTCGTCGTCGAGGTCCGCGACGACGGCAAGGGCATCGACCCGGCCGTCATCGGCGCCAAGGCCGTCGAGAAGGGCCTGGTCTCCGCCGCCAAGCTCGAGGCGCTGACCCCCAACGACGTCCTGCAGTTCCTCTTCCTGCCCGGCTTCTCCACCGCCGCCAAGGTCACCAACGTCTCCGGCCGCGGCGTCGGCATGGACGTCGTGAAGACGAACATCGAGCGCATCGGCGGCTCCGTCGACGTCGAGTCCGTCGTCGGCCAGGGCACCGTCTGGCGCCTGCGCATCCCGCTGACCCTGGCGATCGTGCCGGCCCTGACCGTCGAGTGCGCCGGCCAGCGCTACGCGATGCCGCAGGTCAACCTGCTGGAGCTGGTCAGCCTCGACACCGAGCGCATGTCCAAGGCCATCGAGGACGTCGGCGGCGCGAAGGTGTACCGCCTGCGCGGTGCGCTGCTGCCGCTGATCCGCCTGGAGGAGGCGCTGGAGCTCAAGCGCCCCGCGGACGTGGAGCTGCCCTCCAAGCTGGTCATCGCCGTCCTGGAGTGCGACGGCCGCCGCTTCGGCATGGTCGTCGACCGCGTCCTGGACACCGAGGAGATCGTCGTCAAGCCGCTGTCCGGGGCGCTGAAGAACATCGGCAGCTACGCCGGCGCCACCATCCTGGGCGACGGTCGCGTCTCGCTCATCCTCGACGTGCAGTCCCTGGCGCGCCGCACGATGCGCTCGGACGGCCTGGAGCACGCCGCGGCCGAGGCCGCCACCGCCAGCGCCGCCACCGGCGAGGGCCAGCGCCTGCTGGTCGTCGGCCTGGGCGACGACCGCCGGGTCGCGATCCCGCTGGACGTCGTCACGCGCCTGGAGGAGTTCAAGACCGACTCCATCGAGCGCGTCGGCCGCCGCGAGGTCGTCCGCTACCGCGGCGAGATCCTGCCGCTGGTGCGCCTGTCGAACCACCTGGGCAGCATGCGCGGCTTCGACGAGCCGGAGCTCACCGCCCTGCCGGGCGTCGTGTACTCCGCGCGCGGCCGCTCCGTGGCGATCGTCGTCGACGAGATCGTCGACATCGTCTCGGGCCAGGACGCGCGCAGCGACATCGACGACGCGGGCCTGGTCGGCTCCGCGGTCATCCGCGACCGCGTGACCGAGCTGCTCGACGTCCGCTCCGCGATCCTGGCGGCGGACCCGAACTTCTTCACCGAGCAGGCTCAGAACGAGTACGCCGCCGCTTCCTCTCGACTGGGGGTCTGACGTGTCCACGCAGTACGCCACCTTCACCCTCGCCGGCCACCTGTTCGGCGTGGAGGTCCGCCGCGTGCAGGAGGTGCTCACCGAGCAGCCCCGCACGCCCGCCCCGCTGGCGCCGCGCGCCGTCGCCGGCCTGATCAACCTGCGCGGCCAGGTCGTCACCGCCCTGGACCTGCGCCGGCGCCTGTGGCTGCCGGACCGCGAGGAGGGCCAGGCCGCGATGAACGTCGTGGTCCGCTCCGCCGAGGAGGTCTGGAGCCTGCTGGTGGACTCCATCGGCGGGGTCATCGAGGCCGCCGACGCGACCTTCGAGCCGCCGCCGGACACGCTGTCCGGCCCGATCCGCGAGCTGATCCGCGGCGCCTACAAGCTCGACGACGCGCTGCTGCTCGTCCTCGACGTCGACAAGGCGCTGGAGATCGAGGGCGCGGACGCGGCCTGAGACCCGTCCCCCCGCAGGCCCCCCACCACCGGTGGGGGGCCTGCGGCCGTCCGGGGCCCGTTCACGACGGGCGCCGGTACAGCGCCAGGTCGTCCTGCGGCACGCGCGGCAGCCCCTCCGCCCCGGACCGGGGCGCCGCCCCGGACTGCGGCGCGGGGGGCGCCGCGGCCGCCGGCGGGGGAGGGGCCGCTGCCGGTGGGGCCTGCGGGGCGGGTGGTGCGGAGGTGACCGCCGGGACCGGTGGCGCGCTCACCGGCGAGGCCCCGGCCCGCGGCCCGGGCTCGCCCGCCGCACCCTCCGCCGCACCGCCCGCCGAAGTGCCCGCCGAAGCGACCGCCGAGCCGTCCGCCGAACCGCCCGGCCGCGGGCCGGGCCGCAGGAGCACCCCCGCGCACAGCACCGCCAGCGTCGCGCACAGCAGCGCGGTGCCCAGCGGCACGCACGCCTCCAGCCAGCTCCACGAGGAGCCCCAGGGGCTCAGGCCCCCGTCGTCCTCGGCGGACACCGTCGCCAGCGAGCCGCCCGCCAGCGCCAGCGAGGCCAGCACGAGCACCGCGGCCACCCCCGCCCCGGCCCGGCGCTGCGCTGCGGTGGGCGCCAGCCACGCCGGCCGGCCCGCCAGCGCCAGCCCCGCCACCGCCAGCAGCCCCACCGTCGAGGCCAGCAGCGCGGTGGCCGCGGGCACCGCCTCCAGCATCGGGCCCCAGCGGTCGGTCGCGCCCAGCGGGGACAGGCCGCCCTCGAAGCCCTCCGGGCTGCTCACCCGGGCCCTCCAGCGCAGCTCCTGCACGTCGTCGTCGCGCGCGCCGGCCAGGAACCGCCGGCAGGCCTGCGCGGCCAGCAGCACCGGCGCCACCGCCGCCACCAGCAGCGCCCACACCGCCGGGCCCGCGCCCGAGCCGCCGTCGTCCCGCTCCAGCCCGTCGTCGTGCTCGTGCCGGTCGCCGTCGCCGTGCTCGTCGCCGCGCGGCTCGCGCACCGCGCCCGGGCCTGCCATGGCACGACGTTACGGCCGCTCCGCCCGCCCGTCCCCCCGGACGGAGCAGCGCGACTGCGCAGCGTGCGCCGTCCGGAGGCCCCGACGCACCCGTCCGCGTGACGGTGCATGGCGAACGCCGACACGCAGTGTCAGGGTGGCGGCACGCCACCCGGTCCAGGGTGGACAGACGCGCCGCCCGCCCGGGCGGTGCGGCGGCGCGCGGCCCGGGAGGCACGACCACCATGCACTACTCGCTCGTGAGCTCACCGGTGCTCGGCTTCGACCTGGTCCGCCTGCCGGCGGGCGACTCCGCCGCCGAGGTCCTGCTGCGCGCCCTGGAGTGCGGGCCGCGCGAGATCGACGTCCTCGCCGCCCACCACGACGCCGCCGCGCGCGCCGAGGCCTGGCGCACGGTGCGCCGCGCCGCCAGCGCCGTGCCGGTGATCACCGACGTGCTGGACCAGGTCGCCGCCGGCCTGGCCGACGGCGCCTTCGCCGACGAGCTCACCGGCCCGCGCCTGGAGAAGGGCGTCGTGCGCGTCCTGCAGGGCTCCCCGATCGCGGACGCGGACGCCCTGGTGCGCCTGGTGCACCACGACGTCTTCGACTGGACGTGGAGCGCCCCGCTGGACGGCGGCCCGCGGCTGCGCACCGAGTCCGCCGGCCGGGCCGCCGACGTGCTCGCCGACGCCGCCGTGTCCGCCTACCTCGGCGAGCGCCTGCCCGACGGGGTGCGCCGGGTGCTGGCCAGCCCCTACCTGCACGCCGCGCGCGACCTGGCGCCGCTGCCCACCACCCCGGAGGACCTCGGCCCGGCGCAGGAGGGCGTGCGCGCCGTCCTGGACCGCCTGGCCCGCCTCGACGGCACCGACCGCGCGTGCCTGCGCGCCGTGTCCGACTCGCACCGCCCCAGCGGCGGGGACTGGGCGAGCGCGGTGCACGACGCCTCCTGGGCGGTGCACCTGTCGGGCCGCGTGCGCACGGCCGCGGTGGCGCAGCTGCTGGCGGTGCGCGCCTTCCGCGCCGGCGGGCTCGACGTCGCCGACGGCGCCAGCGGGCTGTGGAACGTCGTCAGCGGCGTCGTGCACGCCGAGGTCGTCGCGGACCTGCTCTCCTCCGACGCGCGGGCGGTCCTGCTGCGCCCGTGGGAGGCCGCCTTCGGCGACGCCTGAGCCGGACCCGCCCCGCGCGCTCCGCGGGGCTGGGTACGGTGTCGGCGTGCAGTCGCCGGACCGGGGTGCGGTGCGCCTGGTCCGAGCGGGGGCCCTGGCGCTGACCGTCGTCGCGCTCGCCTCCGCCGCGCACGTCACCGGCGGCGCGCAGCTCCCGCCGCCGCTGGTCCTGGCGGCCCTGGCCGCCCTGACCGCGTGCGGCGCCTTCGCCCTGGCCGGGCGCCGGCTGTCCGCCCCCGCCGTGCTCGCCGCCCTCGGCGGCGGGCAGGCCGCGCTGCACGCCGCGCTGCGGGTGCTGGCCGCCGACACCGTCGACGTGCCCTCGCACGGCCACCACCAGCAGTGGGTGCCCCTGGCCGCGCAGGCGCTCGGGCACGCGGGCGGCGGCGCGCCGCCCGCGGTGCCGATGCTGCTCGCGCACGCCGTCGCGACCCTGGCCGCCGGCCTGGTGCTGGCGCGCGGGGAGCGGGCGGTGTGGTCGCTGTGGAGCTGGCTGCAGCCGCTGCGGGTCGTGGTGCTCGCGGTGCTGCGGGTGCCGGTGCTGCGCCCGGTGGCGCCGGTGCCGGTGGTCGTCGCGGTGCGCCCGCGCTCCGTGGTCGCGCGCCGGGTGGCGCGCCGTGGTCCGCCGGCGGGGTCCGCCCCCGCCACGACCACCCGCTGAACCACCCGGAGGACCCCCATGAGCTCCACCCCGCGCTCCACCCTGCCCACCCGCGCCCTGCCCGCCCGCGCCCTGCTGGGCGCCGCCGGAGCCGCCGCGCTCCTGCTCGCCGCCGCCCCGGCGGCCTCCGCGCACGTGCGCGCCGTGCCCGACGCCACGGCCGCCGGGTCGTGGAGCGTGGTGACGCTGCGCGTGCCCAACGAGTCGGACACCGCCGCGACCACCTCGCTGCGCGTGACCCTGCCCGACGACACCCCGTTCACCTCCGTCTCCGTCGAGCCCGTGCCGGGCTGGACGGCGGTCGTGGAGGAGGCGGCGCTGCCCGAGCCGGTGCAGGTCTCCGGCGCCACGATCACCCGCGCCCCGCGCACGGTCACCTGGACCGCCGAGCCCGGCACCGGCGGCATCGGCGTGGGGCAGTTCCAGCGCTTCGCGCTGTCGGTGGGGCCGCTGCCCGCCGAGGGCACCCGCGTGCTGCTGCCCGCGGTGCAGACCTACGCCGACGGCGAGGTGGCCGACTGGTCGCAGGTCGCCGACCCGGGCGCCGAGGAGCCGGAGAGCCCCGCGCCCGAGTTCATGACCACGGCCGCCGCCGAGGACGCCCACGGCGCCCACGGCGCGCACGGCGGCGCCGCGCCGACGGCCGGCGCGCAGCAGGCCGGCGCGGAGGGGACCGCCGCGGAGGAGACCGCCGCGCAGGGGACCGGCGCCGCGCAGGGGACCGGCGCGGACGGCACCGCCCGCGCGCTGGGCGGGGCCGGCCTCGTGCTGGGCCTGGCCGCCCTCGTGCTGGCGCTGCTGCGCCGCCGCGCTCCCGCGGCCCGCTGAGCGGCCCGCACCCGCGACGGCCCCCGCGGGCGCCC
>NZ_JBJLSG010000214.1:0-6789 GCF_050871925.1 Kineococcus gurbantunggutensis | reverse complement strand
GCCGGGCCCCGCACCCGGTGGGTGCGGGGCCCCGCTGCGCGCCGGCCGCCCGTCAGGCGGAGGCGAACACCACGCTGACGTTGTGGCCGCCGAAGCCGAACGCGTTGTTCAGGCCCGCCAGGCGCCCCGCGGCCGGCAGCGGCCGCGGGTCCTTGCGCACCACGTCCAGGGTCACGTCCGGGTCGAGGTCGTCGACGTTGATCGTCGGCGGGGCCATCCGCTCGTTGAGCGCGAGGATCGTCAGGATGCTCTCCACCGCGCCCGCCGCGCCCAGCAGGTGACCGGTCATCGACTTGGTCGCCGACACCGCGATGCCGTCGGCCGCCGCGCCCAGCGCCAGGCGCAGGCCCTTGTCCTCGGCCACGTCCCCGGCGGGGGTGGAGGTGGCGTGGGCGTTGACGTGCGCGACGTCCCCGGCGTCCAGGTCCGCCGCGCGCAGCGCGTCGCGCACCGCGCGGCTGACGCCCGCGCCCTCCGGCTCGGGCGCGGCCACGTGGTGGGCGTCGGCCGACAGCCCCGCCCCCAGCAGCTCGGCGTGCACGCGCGCCCCGCGGGCGCGGGCGTGCTCCTCGGACTCCAGCACCACGATGCCCGCGCCCTCGCCCAGGACGAAGCCGTCGCGCTGGGTGTCGAAGGGGCGCGAGGCGTGCGCCGGGTCCTCGTTGCGGCGCGAGAGCGCGTGCATCGAGGCGAAGGAGGCGATGGGCAGCGGGTGGATCGCCGCCTCGGTGCCGCCGGCGATGACCACGTCCGCGCGCCCGCTGCGGATCATGTCGGCGCCGTAGGCCAGGGCCTCGGCGCCCGAGGCGCAGGCGCTGACCGGGGTGTGCGCGCCGGCGCGGGCGGTGAACTCCAGGCTGATCGCCGAGGTGGGGCCGTTGCCCATGAGCATCGGCACCGTCAGCGGCAGGACGCGGCGGGCGCCCTTCTCGCGCAGGGTGTCGTAGGCCGTCAGCAGGGTCCAGATGCCGCCGATGCCGGTGGCGACCACCGAGGCCAGCCGCAGCGGGTCGACGTCCGGGGTGCCGGCGTCCGCCCACGCCTCGCGGGCGGCGATGACGGCGAACTGCTGCGAGGGGTCCAGGCGCTTGATCTCGCGGCGCTCCAGGACCTGGGCGGCCGGCACGGCCGCCTGCGCGGCGAACGTGACGGGCAGCTCGAACTCGGCGGTCCACGGCGCGTCGATGGGGCGCGCGCCGGACCGGCCGGCGAGCGCGGCCTCCCACGTGGAGCGCACGTCGCCGCCGAGCGGTGTCGTCGCTCCCATCCCGGTGACGACGACGCGGCGAGCGGTCGCGGTCATGGTCGGTCAACTCCTTCTCGAGCGGTGACGGCTGCGGTGCCGGGCCGGCCCGCGGGGTGCGGGCCGGCCGTGCGGCGTTGCGGGCTGCTCAGCCCTGGGCCTGGGAGATGTAGGCGACGGCGTCGCCCACGGTGCGCAGGTTCTTGACGTCCTCGTCGGGGATGCGCACGCCGAACTTCTCCTCGGCGTTCACGACGATGGTCATCATCGACAGGGAGTCGATGTCCAGGTCGTCCGTGAAGGACTTGCCGGACTCGACGCTGTCGGTGGGCAGGCCCGTCTCCTCGTTGACGATCTCGGCGAGACCGCTGAGGATCTCCTGCTCGCTGGCCATGCGGGGCTCCTTCGGTGGGGGTGCCGGGGGTGCCGGTCACCTCGTGGGCCTGGTGCGCGGGTGCAGCGCCCAGGGGTCTGGTGGTGGGCCGCCGGGGGCGGCTCAGGGCAGGCGCACGACCTGCGCGGCGTAGGACAGGCCGGCGCCGTAGCCGATGAGCAGGGCCAGCCCGCCGGAGGGGGCGTGCCCGTCGGCCACCGCGCGCTCCATCGCCAGCGGCACGCTGGCGGCGGAGGTGTTGCCCATGTCGACGATGTCGCGGGCCACGTGCACGGACTCCGGCAGCTTGAGCTGCTTGACCATCGCGTCGATGATGCGCGCGTTCGCCTGGTGCGGCACGAAGACGTCGATCTCCTCGGCGCTCACGCCCGCGGCGTCCAGGGCGCGCTGGGCCACCGGGGCCATCTGCCACACCGCCCAGCGGAAGACGGACTGGCCCTGCTGCTCCAGGTAGGGCCACTTCTCCGGCTCCTGGGCGGCTGCCTCGGCCGCCACCGGGTCCACGGCCGCCGCGCGGGAGGCGCGCAGGTCCAGCCAGGAGAACTTCGAGCGGATCGCGTCCGCCTGCGAGCCGTCCGAGCCCCACACGGTCGGGCCGATGCCGACCTCGGCGGAGACCCCGACGACGGCCGCGCCGGCGCCGTCGGCGAACAGGAACGCGGTGGAGCGGTCGTGCTTGTCGGTGAAGTCGGACAGCTTGTCCACCCCCACCACGAGCACGTTGTCGGCGGTGCCGCCGCGCACGAGGTCGCTGGCCAGCGCGATGCCGTGGCAGAACCCGGCGCACCCGGCGGAGACGTCGAACGCGGCGGCCGGGGTGGCGCCGAGGCGGTCGGCGAGCACGGCGGCGGCGGCCGGCGTCTGGTACGGGTACGAGACGGTGGCCAGCACGACCGCGTCGACGTCGGAGCCGGTCAGGCCCGCGGCCGCCAGCGCCTTGGCCGCGGCGTCCTCGGACATCTCCACCACGCCGACGTCCTCGGCCGCCCAGCGGCGGGTGCGGATGCCGGTGCGCTGCTGGATCCACTCGTCGGAGGAGTCGATCCAGGTGCACACCTCCGCGTTGTCGATCACGCGCGGCGGGCGGTGGGCGCCGACGCCGAGGATGCGCGAGTGGCGCGCGGCGGGGGTGCGGAGGTCGGTCACTGTGCGGCTCCTGCGCCGGCGGTCGCGGCCGGGGCCGCGCCGTGCTCGGCGATCACGGTACGGGCCCGCTCGAGGTCGGCGGGCGTCTTCAGGGCGAGGACGTCGATCCCCTTCAGCTGCCGCTTGGCGAGGTTGGCCAGCGTCCCGGCGGGGGCCAGCTCGATCAGCGCGGTGACGCCGAGGCGGCGGAACGCCTCGGTGCACAGGTCCCAGCGCACGGGCCGGCTGACCTGGGCCACCAGGCGGCGCAGCAGCTGCGCGCCGTCGGTGACGAGCTCGCCGTCGGCGTTGGCGGCCACGGGCACCGAGGCGGTGCCCGGCTCCACGCCCGCGGCCAGCTCGCGCAGGGCGCCCTCGGCGGGGGCCATGTGCCCGGTGTGGAAGGCGCCGGCCACCTGCAGCGGCACCACGCGCGCCCGCGCCGGCGGCTCGGCCGCCAGCGCGGCCAGCGCCGGCACCTCCCCGGCGGCGACGACCTGCCCGCCGCCGTTGTCGTTGGCGGCCGTCAGGCCCAGGCGCCGCAGCAGGTCGGCGACCTCGCCGGGGTCCCCGCCGAGCACGGCGCTCATGCCGGTGGGCCTGGCGGCCGCGGCGGTGGCCATGGCCCTGCCGCGCTCGCGCACCAGCACCAGGGCCTGCTCGGGGCTCAGCGCGCCGGTGGCCGCGGCGGCCGTCAGCTCGCCCACCGAGTGCCCGGCCACGGCCCCGGCCACCCGGGCCAGCTCCTGCGGGCCCGCCACGAGCTCGCGCAGCGCCACCAGCCCGGCGGCGACGATGAGCGGCTGGGCGACGGCGGTGTCGCGCAGGGTCTCGGCGTCGGAGACGGTGCCGTGGGCCACGAGGTCGTCGCCGACCACGGCCGAGGCCCAGCGCAGCCGGTCGGCGACGCCGGGCAGCTCCAGCCAGGGGGCCAGGAAGCCGGGCGACTGCGAGCCCTGACCGGGGAAGACGAAGACGAGCACGCGTCGAGACTGCCCTGCGCCACCTGGTGTTCACGGTCACGACGCTCACGGACTTTCCCGGTGACAGTTGTGGGAAACCTACAAGGCGGGCTCGCCGACCCCGCCCCGGCGGCACCGTGCGTGCAGCGGACGTCACAGCCGCCCCGCCCGCCCCGCGCCCCCGGGCCGGCCCCGCGCACCCCCGGGCGGGCACCCGGACGAGCACCCGGGCGCCCTCAGGAGCCGGGGCGCGCCCCCTCGCGGCCGCTCGCCGGCCCGGTCTGCGCCAGCCGGCCCAGCGCCAGGGCCACCTGCAGCACGAAGCGCTCGCGCGGCTCCATCGGCGTCCAGCCGCACACCTCGCCGACTCGGCGCAGGCGGTAGCGCACCGTGTTGGCGTGCACGAACAGCGTGCGCGCGCACGCCTCCAGCGACCCGCCCGACTCCAGGTAGGCGGCCAGCGTCTCCAGCAGCGAGCCGCCGGCGCCCGCCAGCGGCACGTACGCGCGGTCCACCAGGGCCCGGCGCGCGGTGGCGTCGCCGGACAGCGCCCGCTCGGGCAGCAGGTCGTCGGCGTCCACCGGCCGCGGCGCGCCCGGCCACCCCCGGGCGGCGACCACCCCGGCCAGCGCCGCGCGCGCCGAGCGCGCCGCCACCGGCAGGGAGGGCACGGTGGGGCCGACCACGACCGGCCCGGGCCCGAACTCCGCGGCGGCCAGCTCCTCCGCGGTCGCGCGCACGTCCGCCACCCCGGAGAGCACGACGACCAGCCGGTCGCCCTGCACGCCCACCAGCGCCTCGCCCCCGGCGGCCCGGGCCCTGCGGCGCACCCGGGGCACCACCGCGCCGGGGGCCTGCTCGCCGGAGGCGCCGATGACGACGGCCGTGGGCGCGTCCAGCGTCCAGCCCAGCGCCGCCGCCCGGGAGGCGATGGTCTCCTCCCCGTCCCCGCGCAGCACCGCGTCCACCACCAGGGCCTCCAGGCGCGCGTCCCAGGCCCCGCGCGACTCCGCCGCCCGCGCGTACACCGCGGCCGCGGCGAAGGCGACCTCGCGCGAGTAGCGCAGCAGCGCCTCGCGCGCGCGCACCTGCTCACCGGGGCGGGCGTCGCCGACGACGGCGTCCAGGCCCTCCTCCACGACGGTGATGGCGGTGCGCACCAGCTCCACCGTCTGCTGCAGCGTCACCGAGCGCATCAGCTCGCGCGGGGCGGTGCTGAAGACCGCGGTCGCGGCCAGCACGTCGGGGTCGGGGTCGTTGAGCCAGCGCACGAAGTCGGTGAAGCCGGCCTGCGCGACCAGGCCCACCCAGGAGCGCTCGTCCGGCGGCAGCGCGGCGTACCAGGGCAGCGCGGTGTCCATGCGCCCGGCGATGGCGGAGGAGAACGTGCCGGCGGCCGCCTCCAGCCGGTGCACCGTCTCCGCCGAGACGCCCGGCTGCGCGGTCGGCGGCTCCGCGCCCGCGGGCGGGTCGGACGGGTCGGCGGCCACCTCGCGAGCGTACGGCCGGTGCGCGGCGACGGGCCGCCGCGGGGCCCCTGGGCTAGGGTTCGAGCGCGGTGTCCTCCTCTCGCACCGGCGCCCGCCGGCCCCGGTGGCCGGCACCGCAGGACGCGTCGCGATCCGCCGCGGGAGGCGACGGGGACGCCAGGGAGGGGACGTATGGGACTGCTCGACCGCTGGCGCCGACGCCCCGAGCACGACGCGGGGGCCGGTGAGGCCGGCCGTCGCCGGCGCCGCCGCGAGGCCCCGGCCGCCGTGCCGGGGGAGGCCGCGCTGCGCGAGACCCTGCACGAGGACCCGAACGACGAGGCCGCCTTCGCCGCGCTGGTGGAGACCGTGCGCACCCGCGCGGCCGAGGCGCACGTGGCCGACAACCCCGCGGAGGGGCACGAGGCCGAGGACGCCCGCCGCGCCGCGGACAACGCCGTGTGGGCGCTGGCCGAGGAGCTGGCGCAGAGCCCCAAGGCGTGGCGGCCGCTGCTGGTCATGGGCCGGCTGTCGCTGGCGGACGACCGCGAGGCGGCGCTGCGCCGGCTGGGCATCGCGGCCGAGCGCGACCCCTCGGGCCGGGCGCTGGCCGAGGCGCTGGCGATCCTGCGCGAGGCGCACATGAACGACGACGCCCTGAGCCTGGGCGTGGGGCACTGGCGCCCGCGCGAGCACGACGTGGAGGCCGGGCGGCACCTGGTGGCCGCCGCCATCGACTCCGGCCGCCTGGCCGAGGCGCGCCGGCACCTGAAGGCGCTGGGGGAGCACCCCGACCAGGGCCGCGTGGCGCCGCTGCGCGCGGAGCTGGAGGACGCCATCGCGCGGGCGGACCGGGCCCGGCGTTGACGCCCCGACCGGCCCGCCGCGCCCCGGCGCGGCGGGCCGGGGCGGTCGCGGGGGCCGCTCCTGCGGGCCGCCTCCGGCCGCTCGACCGCGGCACGACCGTGACGCACCGGCGTGGGTTGAGCACGTGCGGTGAACGCGCCCGGAGCGCGCCGGGACGGCGCGCCGGCCGGGCGCCGATCGCGCCACCACCGCGCCACCGCCTTCCTGGCGCGTTGTTGACGCGCACGTGACCTGCTGGTGACGCGCACGTAACGCGGTGACCTCACGAGGTCAAAACTGCATCAAATGTCACGCCGTTAGCCCGTTCGAGTGGTTGACAGCTCTCACACAGGCCGAGAAGGTGTGCTCACCCACAGCCGACGGGGGGCTCGTCGAGGGCGCGGTGGGGTGGAGCTCCAACAGTCGGGCTGCAGCACCTCCCCCCGTTGACCGACGTCAAGCCTCGGCCGTCAGGTGGTGCCTCGTGCATGCAGAGACCTTCGTCCCGATCTCGACCCCCACGATCGCGGGTGCGCCGCCGTCGGTGCGCATCCCCGCTTCCCGGCGACCCGCGTCCGTGCCCGTGAGCACCACCCCGGCCGGCACCCCGGCCGGCACCCCGGCCCGGACCACCGTCCTGGTCCACGCGGTGCCCCCCGTCTCCGCCCACGGCATCGCCGCCGCCGCCCAGCAGCACGGCATGCACGGCGAGCGCGTGCGCGACCTGGCCGAGCTCGAACAGCGCCTGGC
>NZ_JBJLSG010000213.1:0-6839 GCF_050871925.1 Kineococcus gurbantunggutensis | reverse complement strand
GGCACCGCGCCGGGCACCGCGCCGGGCACCGCGCCGGGCACCGCGCCGGGCACCGCGCCGGGCACCGCGCCGGGCACCGCGCCGGGCACCGCGCCGGGCACCGCGCCGGGCACCGCGCCGGGCACCGCGCCGGGCACCGGGACGGGCGCGGGCGCCGCGCCGCTGACGACGGTGGTGTCCCGCCCGGCCTTCTTGCCCTCGTACAGGGCCAGGTCGGCCAGCGCGACCACCTCGGCGGCGCTCAGGCCCGGCTGCCACTGCGCCACGCCCACGGTGCAGCTCTGCCCGCGCGGCACCGCGGCGCGGATGCGGTCGGCCACGGCGCGCGCGCCGGCGGCGCTGCACCCGGGCAGGGCCAGCACGAACTCCTCCCCGCCCCAGCGGGCCAGGGTGTCCACCTCGCGCAGGCACGAGGAGGCCGCGGCGGCGAACTCCTGCAGCAGCTCGTCGCCGGCCAGGTGGCCCTGCGTGTCGTTGTAGCGCTTGAAGTGGTCCAGGTCGAGCAGGCAGAAGGACAGCGGCAGGCCGGTGCGCACGGCGCGGGCGATCTCCTTGCCGGTGGCCTCGTCCCAGCGGCGGCGGTTGGCCAGGCCGGTGAGCGGGTCGCGCTCAGCGGCCAGGGCGAGCTGGGTGAGCAGGTCGGCGCGCTCCATGCCGTGCGCGGCCTCCAGCGCCAGGGTCGCCATGACGACGCGCACGTGCGCGGGCAGCTCCTCGACGCGCTCGTGCCAGGTGCTGACGAGCAGGCCGGCGGTCTGCCCGCCGGCGGTGGTGATCGGCTGGTAGGCGACGCAGGCGGGGCCCTGCGCCCCGTCCGCGCCGCCGTGCGCGGCGAGGTCGCCGACGAAGCGGGGCTCGCCGCTGCGGAAGGCCTCGGCGAGCAGGGACGGCGGGCCCGGCGCGGGCTCGTCCCCGGCGCCCCAGCGGGCGCGGGTGACCAGCTCGCCGCGGTCGTCGGGCTCGACGAGGTGCACGCGGTGCGCGCCGGTGATGCGGGCGGTGGCCTCGCACAGCGCCTCGCGGGCGTCGGCGGCGGAGTTCAGCGAGCGCAGCGCCCCGGTGAGCATCTGGGCGCTGTCGGCCTGCCGGCGGGCGGCGGCGGCCTGCCGGCGCACCTCGGCCAGCAGCGCGTCGCGCTCGTCGCGGCCCAGGGCCAGCACGAGGCCGACGGCGGCGCCGACGGCGGCGAACGACTGCACCACCAGCGCGCGCACCGTCGGGTCGGGCAGCGCGGCGAACGGGCCGTGGCCGTGCAGGGTGAACAGCACCGCGGCGGTGCCGGTGAGCAGGCAGTGCCACGCGACGGTGCGGCTGCAGAAGCGCAGCGCCACCCACACGGTCAGCAGGATCAGCAGGAACGTCACGGGCACGTCGGCGCCGGCGGCGAACTGGGCGGTGTGGGCGGCGGCGGAGACGGCGGCCGCCACGAGCAGCTCCAGGGTGCGCGGGGCCCGGGCGACGTCGGGGTCCACGGCCCGCGGACCGCCCGAGGTCGCCAGCAGGCGCAGGCCGATGCAGCCCAGCAGCAGCACCGACAGCCCGTTGCGGGCGGCCCACGCCAGCAGCAGCACGCCCGCGCCGGTGGCGGCGAGCAGGCGCACGAGCTGGGGGACCCCGCGCAGCGGCAGCCCGGGCCCGGCACCGGGGCACCAGCGCTCCAGCAGCGCGGTGAACAGCAGCGTCTGCACGAGGGTGGCGGCGGTGGCGGCCAGCGCGACCGGGGCCGCGGCGCCGGTGGCCAGGTGCACCGCCAGGCCCGCCGCGCCCAGCAGGGCGGCGTCCACGAGCAGCGCGCCGCCCCAGCGGGCGCCGGCGCGCCGGCGCCGCCCGAACCAGACGGCGGCCACGCCCGCGGCGGGCGAGACCAGCGCCAGCGAGGCGCCCGGGGGCACGGTGTGCCGGCCCAGCAGCAGGCCCGCGGCGAACAGCAGCGCGAACAGGACCGGCGCGGCGGCCGGCGGCAGCGGGGGGCGCGGCGCGGCGGCGAGGGCGCGGCGCAGCGCGGCGGGCAGCGGCGGGCGGGGTGCGCAGCCGCTCGGGGCACCCGGTTCGTGCACGTCGGCCGCCTCTCCTCGCTCGTGGTCACCGGCGCGACGTGCGGCCTCCGCCCGACCGCGCCGTGGTGGTTCTCGGGACGGCCCGCGACGGCCTTGAGCCGGCGGTGACCGTGCGTCACCGCTGCACCCCCCCGGTCGCGCCGGGCGGTGCTCCCGGGCGGGCGAACGAGGCGCACGCACCGCTTCACCCCGCGCCCGCCGCTGCCGATGAGCCCACCGGGAGGAGCACCGGAGCGCCGCGACCGCGGCAGCCGGCCCCCGGAACGACGAACCCCCTCAGGAGGGACCCGGTCATGGCCAAGGTGCTGGTCGTCGAGGACGACGCGGACATCCGCACCCTGCTGGACCTGCGGCTGCGCGCCGCCGGGCACCGGGTCGTGGGCGCGGACTCCGCCCCGGCCGCCCTGGCCGTCATGGCCGAGCGCGGCGCGCCGGACGTGCTGGTCTCGGACGTGTCCCTGCCGGGCACCACGGGCCTGGAGCTGGTGCGCCAGCTGCGCACCGACGAGCGCTACGCGCGCCTGCCGGTGGTCTTCCTCAGCGGGCGCGTGCAGCCGGCCGACATCGAGGCCGGGCGCGCGCTGGGCGCGACGTACCTGACCAAGCCGGTCGTGCTCAGCGCCCTGTGCACCGCCATCGAGCAGTCCCTCGCCACGGCCGAGACCGGCGCGAGCTGGTGACCCCGGGCCCGCGGGCGCCGCGCGCCCGTTCCTCGGTCGCCCGGGTGCTCACCGCGGGCCTGCTGCTGGCGGTCACCACGCTGCTGCTGGTGGGCGGCAGCTCCTACGCGCGCATCGGCGCCCTGGTGGACGAGCGCGGGCAGGTGGAGCGCACCCACGCCCGGCTGGACGACGTCGCCGAGCTGCGCGTGCTGCTGCGCGACGCCGAGCGCGGCCAGCGCGGCTACCTGATCACCGGGCGCGAGTACTACCTGGAGCCGTACGACCACGCGGTCGAGCGGATCCGCCCCGCCGCGGACGCGCTGGTCGCCGCGACGGCCGGCACCCCGGACGGCGCCGCGACGGGCGCGCGGCTGCGCGAGGCCGTCGAGGGCAAGCTCGCCGAGCTGTCCTCGACGGTGCGGCTGCGCCGCGAGCGGGGCTTCGAGGCCGCGCAGGCCGTGGTGGGCACCGACGCCGGGCGCACGCAGATGCGGCGCGCCACCGCGGCGCTGGACGAGCTGGAGGACGCCGAGCGCATCATGCTGGCCCGCCAGCAGGAGCAGGTCGCCGCGAGCGCGGCCCGCACCCGCGCGGTCGTGCTGGCCGGCACCGCCGGCGCGGTGCTGCTGCTGGCCCTGGGCGCGCTGTGGGTGGACCGGCGCGTGGTGCGCCCGGTGCAGCGCATGGCGCGGGCCGCGCAGCGCCTGGCCGAGGGCGAGGCCGTCGAGGCCGACGCCGGCCGGGCGCCGCGGGAGATCGCCGCGGTGGCGCAGGTCGTCAACACCGCCGTGGAGGCGCTGCTGACCGCCCGCGACAAGGCCGTGGAGGCGGACCGGGCGAAGTCGGCGTTCCTGGCGACGATGAGCCACGAGGTCCGCACCCCGATGAACGCGGTGATCGGCATGACGGACCTGCTGCTGGACACGCCGCTGGACGGGCAGCAGCGCGAGCTGGCCGAGACGGTGCGCGACAGCGGCGAGGCGCTGCTCGTCGTCATCGACGAGGTCCTGGACTACTCGCAGCTGCAGGCGGGCAGCCTGCGCCTGCTGGACGAGCCCGTCGAGGTGCGCGCGTGCGTGGAGGGCGCGGCCGCGGTGGTGCGCCACGAGGCCGGCGCCAAGGGCCTGGAGCTGGTGGTGGACGTGGGCGCCGAGGTGCCGGCCGTGGTGCGCGGCGACGGCGCCCGGCTGCACCAGGTGCTGGTGCACCTGCTGCAGAACGCGGTGGTGTCCACCTCGCGCGGGGAGGTCGCGCTGACGGTGGCGGCCGAGCCCGCCGGGGCGGACGGCGGCGAGGGGCCGCTGCGCTTCGCGGTGCGCGACACCGGCGCGGGCGTGGCGGCGGAGGACCTCGAGGGGCTGTTCACCTCCTTCGCGCCGCTGGACCCCTACGCGCCGCGCGCGCACCGGGGCGTGGGCCTGGCTCTGGCGATCTGCTCGGGGCTGGCCGAGGCGATGGGCGGCGCCCTGGCGGTGCGGAGCGCCCCGGGCATCGGCTCCACCTTCACGCTGCGGGTGGCGCTGCCGGCCACCGCCGGGGTCCCCGGCGCGGTCCGCGGCGTGCCGCCGCTGACCGCGGCGGACCTGGCCGGGCGCGACGTGCTGGTCGTGGACGACAACGCCACCAACCGCCGCGTGCTGCAGCTGCAGCTGGAGGGCTGGGGCGCGGCGTGCACGAGCGCGGCCTCGGCCGGCGAGGCGCTGGCCCTGGTGGCCGCCGGCCGCGCCTTCGACGCGGCCCTGCTCGACATGCACATGCCCGGCACGGACGGCGAGCAGCTCGCCAACGCGCTGCGGGCGCTGCCGGCCGGGCGCGCGCTGCCGCTGGTGCTGCTGACCAGCGGCCACCGGCACCCCTCGGCCGCCGCGGGCGGCGTCGTGGACGCCACCCTGAGCAAGCCGGTGCGCACCGGGCTGCTGGAGAGCACCCTGCGCGACCTGCTCGGCGGCCGTCCCCCGGTGGCCGGGACCGCGGCCGGGACCGTGCCCGCGGTCGCGCCCGCGCCCACCGCGCCCACCGCGCCGCTCGCGCCGCCGGCCCCCGGGGGGGTCCCCGCACGGCGGCTGCGCGTGCTGCTCGCGGAGGACAACGCCGTGAACCAGAAGGTCGCGCAGCTGCTGCTGGCGAGGTTCGGCCACGACGTCGACACCGTCGCCGACGGCCACCAGGCGCTGGAGGCCGTGCGCGCCGCGGACTACGACGTGGTGCTCATGGACCTGCACATGCCGGTGCTGGACGGCCTGCAGGCCACGCGCCTGATCCGCTCCGAGGTCCCCGCCGGGCGGCAGCCGCGCATCGTGGCGCTGACCGCCAGCGTGCTCTCGGAGGACCGCGACGCGTGCGCGGCGGCCGGGATGGACGCGCACCTGACCAAACCGGTGCGCGCGCGCGAGCTGGAGAACGCCCTGGCCGCGGTGCTCGCCGCGCCCGCGGCCGCCCCGCGCCCGGGGCGCGTGCCCGCCGCCCGGCCGGTGGCGGGGGGCGTCGCGCAGGACGTCGCGACGGTGACGGTCGAGCCGCCCGCGCCGGCCGTCGTGCCGCTGGAGGTGGCCGTGCGGGCCCGCATCGCCGACCTGGGCGGGGCGGACACCGACGCGGACCGGCTGCTGTTCTCGCAGCTGCTGACCTCGTTCGTCGAGCGCGCCCCGCAGGCCGTCGCCGGGCTGGAGCTGGCGGTGCTCTCCGGGGACGCGCGCGCCCTGGAGACCCTCGCGCACAGCCTGAAGGGCTCCGCGGCCAACCTCGGCGCGGACGCCCTGGCGCAGCGGTGCGCGGACCTGGAGGACCGCACCCGCGCCGGCGAGCCGCCGGCGGACGGCTCGCTGGCCGGGCTGCGCGAGGAGCTGGAGCGCACCTGCCGGACGTTCACGGCGCTGGCCGGGGAGCTGGCCGGCGCGGTGGCGGGCACGGTGGCGGGCACGGCCGCGGGGGTGCGCGCGGACGAGCCGGTGGGCTGGTGAGCGCGGTGCCGGTGACCGCCGGCGCCCGCCCGGCCCGCCCGGTGCGTCCCGCGCCCGCGGCGCGCCCCGCGCGCGCGGCGGGCGGGCCGGCGGCCACGGCCGCGTTCGCGGCGCTGTTCTGCGCGGCGGTGTACCTGGGCCGCCTGACCGTCATGGACGGCACCGGCCTGAGCCTGGTGTGGCCGGCGGCGGGCGTGGCGGCCCTGTGGTTCTGCCTGCGCCGCGACGGCTCGCGCCGCTGGCTGGACTGGTCCGCCCTCGCGCTGGGCACGGTCGCCGTCAACGCCCTGACCGGGGCGCCGGCGGTGCTGGTGGCCGGCTCGGTGGCGGCGAACGCCGTGCAGGTCGCCGTGCTGCGGCACCTGTTCGGGCGCTGGTGCCCGGAGCTGCGCGGGGCCGGCGGCACCGAGCCGCTGACGGGCCTGCGCCACCTGGGGCTGCTGCTGGCCGCCGCGGTGCTGGCCACCGCGGCCGGCGCGGTGATCGGGCCGACCGCCGCGGCGCTGGCCGGCGGGCGCTGGTCCTGGCTGACGGCGGCGGTGTGGATGACGCGCAACACCGTCAGCGTGCTGCTGGTGGTGGTCGTGGGCCTGCGCCTGGCGCACCTGCTGGCCGTGCACCGCGCCGGGGGCGGCTCCCTGCCGTTCCAGCGCCCGCGCGGCTGGCGCGCCGCGGAGCTGGCGGCCCTGGTGCTGTGCAGCGGCGCGCTGTACGCGCTGGTGTTCGCCTCCCCGGCGGGCGCGTCGCTGGCGTTCGTGCCGCTGGCGCTGACGGTGTGGGTGGCGCTGCGCTTCGACACCACCGTGGTGGCCGTGCACAGCCTGCTCGCCGGCGTGGCCGCCGTGCTGCTGACCCTGGAGGGGCACGGCCCGTTCGCGGCGGTGCCCTCCGACGCGCACCGCGCCCTGGTGGTGCAGGCGTTCGTCGGGCTGCTCACCGTCATCGGCCTGGCCCTGGCGCTGAGCCGCGACGAGCGCGAGGTGCTGCTGGCGCGGGTGCTGGCGCAGGCCGCGGAGGCCGAGAGCCGCGACACCTTCACCTCGGCGGGGGGGGGGGGGGGGGGGGGGGGGGGGGGGGGGGGGGGGGGGGTGGGGGGCGAGGGGGCGGTGCGGGTGGCGGTGCGGGACAGCGGGGCGGGGGGGGGGGCGGAGGTGCTGGCG
>NZ_JBJLSG010000212.1:0-6858 GCF_050871925.1 Kineococcus gurbantunggutensis | reverse complement strand
CCCCCACCCGGCACCGGGTGGGGGCCTCGGCCGTCCAGGACCGCTCGGTCGCGGTGCTTCAGTCGCGGAAGGTCTCGATGCGCGCGCCCAGCGGCGTCAGCCGCTCCGCGAGCTGCTCGTAGCCGCGGGCGATGATGTCGACGTTGCGCAGCACCGAGGTGCCCTTGGCGGCCAGCATCGCCAGCAGCACCACGACCGCCGGGCGCAGCGCCGGCGGGCACAGCACCTCCGCGCCCGACCAGCGGGTGGGGCCCTCCACCAGCACGCGGTGCGGGTCCAGCAGCTTCACGCGCGCGCCCAGGCGGTTCAGCTCGGTGAGGTAGATGGCGCGGTTGTCGTACACCCAGTCGTGCACGGTCGTGGAGCCCTCGGCGCTGGCCGCGATGACCGCGAAGAACGGCAGGTTGTCGATGTTCAGGCCCGGGAACGGCATCGGGTGGACCTTGTCGATCGGCGCCTTCAGGTGCGAGGGGTGCACCGTGATGTCGACGAGCCGGGTGCGGCCGTTGGCGGCGGGGTACTCCTCCGAGAGGTCGTACTGCAGCCCCATCTCCTCCAGGATCGCCAGCTCGATCTCGAGGAACTCGATGGGGGCGCGGGTCACCGTCAGCTCCGAGTGGGTGACGATCGCCGCGGTCAGCAGGCTCATCGCCTCGACCGGGTCCTCCGAGGGGGAGTAGTCCACGTCCACGGAGATGTCCGGCACGCCGTGCACGACCAGGGTGGTGGTGCCGATGCCGTCGATGCGCACGCCGAGCTGCTCCAGGAAGAAGCACAGGTCCTGGACCATGTAGTTCGGGCTGGCGTTGCGGATCGTGGTCACGCCGTCGACGCGGGCCGCCGCCATGAGCGCGTTCTCGGTGACGGTGTCGCCGCGCTCGGTCAGCACGATGGGCCGGCGCGGGCGCACGGAGTCGTCCACGGTGGCGTGGTAGTGCCCGGTGGTCGCCGTCACCGACAGCCCGAAGGGGCGCAGCGCCACCATGTGCGGCTCGACGGTGCGGGTGCCGAGGTCGCAGCCGCCGGCGTAGGGGAGCTGGAACTCGTCGTAGCGGTGCAGCAGCGGGCCGAGCATCATGATGATGCTGCGGGTGCGCTTGGCGGTCTCGGAGTCCATCGCCGCCAGGTCCAGCGCCTCGGGCACGTCGAGCACGAGGTCGGCCTCGTTGACCCACTCGTAGCGCACGCCGATGCTGGCGAGCACGTCGAGGATGCGGTGGATCTCCAGGATGCGGGCGACCCCGCGCAGCGTGGTGCGGCCGCGGTTGAGCAGGGCCGCGCACAGCAGCGCCACGCCGGCGTTCTTGCTGGACTTCACCGCGATGCTGCCGGAGAGCTGGGTGCCGCCCTGCACGCGCAGGTGGGTGGGGGCCGGACGCCCGATCGAGACGAAGTCGTCCTGCAGCGCGTGCCCGACGCGCTGCAGCATGTCGATCGTGACGTTCTGCTGGCCCTGCTCCATGCGGTGCACGGCGCTCTGCGAGGTGCCCAGCCTCTCGGCCAGCTGCACCTGGGTTAGGCCGCGGTGCTTGCGCGCGTCGCGGATGAGCGTGCCGATCTGGGCGAGGTGGTCGCCGGTCGGCGGGGTCATCGGCTCGGTGGAGACTGCCATGCGCGCCACCGTATCTCACATGTGAGATAAAGCCGGTCAAGCGCTGTCCGGCGGCGTGTCCCGGTGGCCTTAGCGTGACACGCGTGCCCCGTGTTCCCCCGCCCGCCGCCCCGCGTGTCGCCGTCCTCGGCGCCGGATCCTGGGGCAGCGCCTTCGCCCTCGTCCTCGCCGACGCCGGCTGCCGCGTCGCGCTGTGGGCCCGGCGCCCCGAGGTCGCCGACGAGGTCCGCCGCCTGCGCACCAACACCGCCCGCCTCGGCGACGTGCGCCTGCCCGACGCCGTGGAGGCCACCGCCGACGCGGCCGAGGCGCTGCGCGGCGCCGACCTCGTCGTCCTCGCCGTCCCGCTGCAGCGCCTGCGCGCCCAGCTCACCGCCTGGCGCGCCCTGCTGCCGGCGGTGCCGCTGGTGTGCCTGGCCAAGGGCGTGGAAGCCGGCACCGGCCTGTTCGGCACCGAGGTCGTCGCCGAGGTCACCGGCGCCGGGCCCGAGCGCGTCGTGGCCGTCTCCGGGCCCAACCTCGCCGCCGAGGTCGCCCGCCGCCAGCCCGCCGCCACGGTCGCCGCCTGCACCGACGGCGCCGTCGCCGCCCGGGTGGCCGCCGCCTGCACCTCCCCGGCGTTCCGCGCCGAGACCAGCCGCGACGTCGTCGGCGTCGACGTGGCCGGCGCCGTCAAGAACGTCGTCGCCCTCGCCGTCGGCATCGCCGAGGGCGCCGGGCACGGCGCCAACGCCCGCGCCGCCGTCCTGACCCGCGGCCTGGGGGAGACCACCCGCCTGGGGCTGGCGCTGGGCGCCGAGGCCGCCACCTTCGCCGGCCTGGCCGGCGTCGGCGACCTCGTCGCCACCTGCGGCTCCCCGCTCTCGCGCAACCACCGCGCCGGCCTGGCCCTGGGCCGCGGCGCCAGCCTGGAGCAGGCCCTGGCCGCCGCCGGCGGCACCGTCGAGGGCGTCACCTCCGCGCCCGCGGTGCTGCGCCGCGCCGAGCGCGCCGGGGTGCGCCTGCCCCTGGTGGAGCAGGTCGCGGCCGCCGTCACCGCCGGCGCCGCCCCGGACGGGCTCGCCGCCCGGCTCGTGGGCTGCTGAGGGGCCCCGCCCCGACCCCGCCGGGGCCCCGCCGGCGGCTGCCGGCGGGGCAGGCGCTCAGGAGCGGGCCGCGGCCGCGTCCAGCGCCTGCGACAGGTCCGCCCACAGGTCCTCGAGGTCCTCCACGCCCACCGACAGCCGCAGCAGCTCCTCGGGGACCACGCGCGGCTCGCCCGCGTGCCGGCGGCGCCGCTCGACCAGCGACTCCACCCCGCCCAGGCTCGTGGCCGGCACCCACAGCCGCACCGCGTCGACGACCGCGTCGGCCGCGGCCGCGCCCCCGGCGACCTCGATCGAGACCAGCGCGCCGAAGCCGCGCATCTGCGCGCGCGCCAGCTCGTGGCCGGGGTCCTCCGGCAGCGAGGGGTGGCGCACCCGCGTCACCGCCGGGTGCGCGCGCAGGCGCACCGCCAGCTCCGCGGCGCTGCGCTGGGCGCGCTCCAGGCGCAGCGGCAGCGTGCGCAGCCCGCGCAGGGCCAGGAAGGCCTCCATCGGCCCCGGGATCGCCCCGTGCAGGGTGCGGTGGCGCGTCAGCGCCGCCAGCAGCTCCTCCGAGCGCGTCACCACCGCGCCCAGCACCACGTCCGAGTGGCCCGAGAGGAACTTCGTCACCGCGTGCACGACCACGTCGGCGCCCAGGTCCAGCGGCCGCTGCAGCAGCGGGGTGGCGAAGGTGTTGTCCACCACCACCAGCGCCCCGCGCTCGTGGCCGGCCGCCGCCAGCGCCGCGAGGTCGGCGACCTCCAGCAGCGGGTTCGTCGGCGACTCCAGCCACAGCAGCACCGGCCCGCCCACCGCCGCCAGGCGCTCGCGCACGTCCGCCGGGTCCGTGACGTCCACGTGGTCCACGCGCACCCGGCCCTGCTCGGCCAGCAGCGCCAGCACCCCGTGGGTGCCGTTGTAGGCCCCGTGCGGCACCAGCACCGTCGCGTCCGCGGGCACCAGGTGCAGCGCCGCGGCCACCGCGGCCATGCCGGAGGCGAAGGTGCGCGCCGAGCCGCCCTCCAGCGCGCCCAGCGCGCTCTCCAGCGCCTCCCACGTGGGGTTGCCGAAGCGGCCGTAGCCCAGGCCCTGCTCGCCCATCGAGCCGCCGCCGACGTACGTGGCGCTCAGGGACACCGGGGTGTTCAGCTCGCTGCCGGGCCCGCGCGGCGGGCGCCCGGCCACCACGGCCAGGGTCTCGGGGGACAGCTCGCGGGGCTGGTCGGGGGAGCCGGGGGTCGGCGCGTCGTTCACAGGCACGGACGCACCCAACCACACCGCCGGTAGGGTGCCCGCCGATGAGCACCCAGGTCAGCGCCAAGCCGCGCGTCGCCGTCCTCTTCGGCGGCCGTTCCTCCGAGCACGCCATCAGCTGCGTGACCGCGGCCGGCGTGCTCGCGGCCATCGACCGCGAGCGCTACGACGTGCTGCCCGTGGGCATCACCCGCTCCGGGCGCTGGGTCCTCGTGCCCGACGACCCCTCCCTGTTCGCCCTCGCCGACGGCAAGCTGCCCGAGGTGCCGGCCGCCGGCACCCGCGTCGCGCTCGCCCAGGAGGTCTCCCGCGGGGCGCTGCAGGTGCTCGACGAGCCGCCCGCCGGGGTGGCCGCCCTGCAGCGGGTGGACGTCGTGCTGCCGCTGCTGCACGGCCCCTTCGGCGAGGACGGCACCCTGCAGGGCCTGCTCGAGCTGTCCGACACCCGCTACGTCGGCTCCGGCGTGCTGGCCTCGGCCGTCAGCATGGACAAGCAGGTCATGAAGGTGCTGCTCGAGGGCGCCGGGCTGCGCGTGGGCCCCTGGACCAGCTTCCACGCCCGCCGCTGGGCCGCCGACGAGGCCGCCTGCCGCGCCGAGGTCGACGCCCTGGGCTACCCCGTCTTCGTCAAGCCCGCCCGCGCCGGCTCCAGCATCGGCATCACCCGCGTCACCGGCCCCGAGCACCTCGCCGCCGCCGTCGCCGAGGCCGTCGCCCACGACCCCAAGGTCGTCGTCGAGGCCGCCGTGCACGGGCGTGAGGTGGAGTGCGGCGTGCTGGAGGACCTCGACGGCGGCGAGCCGCTCACCAGCGTGCCCGGCGAGGTCGAGGTCGTCGGCGGCCACGACTTCTACGACTTCGAGGCCAAGTACCTCGACTCCGCCAGCGTGCGCCTGACCTGCCCGGCGGACCTGCCCGCGGACGTCGAGGCCGCCGTGCGCCGCACCGCCGTGCGCGTCTTCGAGGCGATGGGCGCCGAGGGCCTGGCCCGCGTGGACCTCTTCGTCGACCCCGCGCGCGGCGAGGACGGCGTCGTCGTCAACGAGATCAACACGATGCCCGGGTTCACGCCGCTGTCGATGTTCCCGCGGGTGTGGGCCGCGAGCGGGGTGGACTACCCGCAGCTCGTCGACCACCTGCTGCAGCTGGCCCTGCGCCGGCCCACCGGCCTGCGCTGACCCCGCGCCGCCGCGCTCACACGCAGCGGCGGGTCTGCTCGATCGCCGCCACCGGCGCCGCCAGGTCCACCAGCACCCCCGCGGCGCCGGCCGCGCCCAGCCCGTCGCCGAAGCGCACCGTCACCTCCACGGCGGGCTCGCGCCCGTAGGTCAGGAACCGCACGGCGCGCTCGCTGCGGGCGTCCTCCACCCAGTCCACCGTGGTGGCCTCGTCCGGGCCCACCGGCAGGCACGGCTTCGTCGTCGGACCCAGCACCGCCGCGCCGCAGCGCAGCACCACCCGGTCCCCGTCCCACGCCGCCACGCCCGCCGCGCCCTGCGGCGTGCGCCCGGCGCCGTCCAGCTCGGCCGGCAGCGCGCGCAGCAGCCGCGCGCACGCCGGGTCGCCCGCGCCCGGGGCCGCCTCCACCCCGCCGCGCCCGGCGGTGAACGCCCACGCCGAGGCGCCCACCACCACCGCGAGCACCGCCGCCACCGCGGCGCGCTGCCGCGCGCGCGACGGGCCGGGGCGGGGCGGCTCGGCGCTCGGCCGGGGGTCCGGGGCTGCGGTGGGCATCGCCGCTAGTGTGGCCGGGCCGCGCGGCCGGGCGCGGGGCGGGTCCGGCCGGGCCCGCCGTCGCGGGGAGCGGGGAGCGCTGTGCGGGTCGGGGACCTCGACGAGTCGGAGCTGCTGGCGCGGCTGCTGCCCCTGCTGCCCACCGGGGCGCTGCTGGGGCCCGGGGACGACGCCGCCGTCGTGGCCGCCCCCGACGCCCGCGCGGTGGCGACCACCGACGTGCTCGTGGAGGGGCGCGACTTCCGCCGCGACTGGTCCACCGGCGCCGACGTCGGCTGGAAGGCGGTGGCGCAGAACGTCGCCGACGTCGCCGCCATGGGCGCCACCTGCACCGGCCTGCTCGTCGCCCTGGGCCTGCCCGGCGAGCTGGAGGTGGCCTGGGTGGAGGACTTCGCCGCGGGCGCGGCCGCCGCCTGCCGCGCGCTGGGCGCCGTCGTCGCCGGCGGGGACCTGTCCGGCGCCTCCGAGGTCGTCGTGGCCGTCACCGCGCTGGGCGACCTCGGCGGACGCGCGCCCGTGCTGCGCTCGGGCGCCCGCCCCGGCGACCTCGTCGCCCTGGCCGGCGCTCCCGGCCGCTCCGCCGCCGGGCTGGACCTGCTGCGCGCCGGCCGCCTGTCCGGACCGGGCGCCGTGCCGGACCTGCTGGCCGCCCACCGCCGCCCCGTGCCGCCGGTGGCCCTGGGCCCGGCCGCCGCCGACGCCGGAGCCAGCGCCCTCATGGACGTCAGCGACGGTCTGCTGCGCGACGCCGGCCGCATCGCCGCCGCCAGCGGCGCCACCCTGGAGCTGCACCTGGAGGGCACCGCCCTGGGGGCCTCCGCGGCCGCGCTGGCCGCCGCCACCGGCGCCGGCGCCGCGACGGCCGAGGCGTGGGTGCTCACCGGCGGCGAGGACCACGGCCTGCTGGCCTGCTTCCCGCCCGGCGCCGCCCGCCCCGCGGGCTACGAGGTCGTCGGCCGCGTCGCCGCCGCGGGGGAGCGCCCCGTCCTCGTCGACGGGCGGCCCTGGTCGGGCACCGGCGTGGGCTGGGACCACTTCGGGGGCCGCTGAGCCCGTCGGCGGCCGGGCCCGGACGCACCTCGGGGGCGGTGCGTGCCGTCCGGGCCCCCGGGGTCGTGGTGTGGGCGAAGGGTGATCGCGTGAACTATCCCCCCATCACGCACCTGGTGCACACCGATAGACGCTTAGGCG
>NZ_JBJLSG010000211.1:0-6882 GCF_050871925.1 Kineococcus gurbantunggutensis | reverse complement strand
GCCGGTCCGTCCGGACCGGCCCCGCGGGGTCGTGCTGTGCGCGAAGGGTCAGCGCGTGACCTTGCCCGCCTTCAGGCAGGAGGTGCACACGTTGAGCCGCTTCGGCGAACCGTTCACCGTGGCCCGGATCCGCTGGATGTTCGGGAGCCACATGCGGTTGGTGCGCCGGTGCGAGTGCGAGACGCTCTTGCCGAAGCCAGGGCCCTTGGCGCAGACGTCGCAGGTGGCAGCCACGGGGTACTCCTGGGGTCGTGAGGGGTGGAGGGGCGACGGCCCCGGTGGGGCCTCGACCGGTGCCGGGGAGGCCCGGACACCGCGGTCAACAATAGCCGAGCCGGAGCGGTGCGGGCGAACCGGTGGCGCGGGCCCGGCGCCGCGGCCCCCGCGCACCGGCCCGCGCCCCTTGCTCCCTCCGGGCGGTCCGGCGCCGCGGCGCTCCAGCACCGCACCCCGGCTCCCGATGGGAGGGGGTGCGGAGACGGCCCCGGAGCGCCCCCCGCGGCGCGCCCCGCTGGGCGCCCCGCGACGGTGACGCGGGCACCCGCGCCGCCGGCTGCCTGGCCCTGGTCGGCGCCCTCTACATGTTCCTGAACGCCGTGCTCGTCCCCGAGGCCCTCAACGGCGTGCCCGGCGGCCTGGCGGTGACGGCCGGCGCGGCGGCCCTGCTCGCCCTGCTGAGCGCGGTGCCCGCCCTGCTGCCGCGCCGGGCGCCCACCTGGAGCGGGACCGCGCTGGCCGTGGTGGGGCTGGCCGAGATCGTGGCGCTGAACCTCTTCACCCGCGACGCCTCCTTCAGCGCGCAGGTCTTCCTCGGCTGGCCGGCCGTCTACGCCGCCTACCACCTGCGCCGCGCCGCGGCCTGGACCGTCACCGCCCTGTGCCTGGCCGGCGAGGTCGCCGTGCTGCTCGCCGTCGCCGGCACCGCCGCCGTCGTGCGCGACACCCCGGCGTGGGTCACCACCTTCGCCGTCCTGACCTGGCTGACCTCCACCGCGCGCGACCGCCAGGAGGCCCTGCACGCCCGGCTGCGCAGCGAGGCCGCCGAGGACGCCCTCACCGGCCTGGCCAGCCGGCGCGCCTTCGACCGGGCCCTGCACCACCACCTGCGCCGGGGCACCGTCGGCGCCCTGCTGCTCGTCGACGTCGACCGCTTCAAGCAGGTCAACGACGAGCACGGCCACGCCGCCGGCGACGCCGTGCTGCGCCTGGTCGCCGCGGAGCTGCGCGCGGTGTGCCGGCCCGAGGACGTCGTCGCCCGCCTCGGCGGCGACGAGCTGGCGGTCCTGCTCGTGCACGCCGGGCCCGCCGCCGCCCCGCCCGGCACCGCCTGCCCGGTGGCGCTGCGGGCCGCCGAGCGCTTCCGCGCCGCCGTCGCCGACCTGCGCGCCCCCACGGCCGACGGCCGCCCCGGCCCGCGCCTGAGCGTCAGCGTCGGCCTGGCCGGCGGCGGCCTGCCGGGCGAGGGGCCCGAGGAGCTGACCGCCCGCGCCGACGCCGCCCTGTACGCGGCCAAGCGGGCCGGGCGCGACCGCGTCGTCGCCGGTGCCGCGCCGGTCCCGCCGGTCCTACCGGTCCCGGCGGTCCCGCCGGTCCACCCGCCCGCGCCGGTGCCCGGGGCGGCGGCGGGCGGGCAGTAGCCTCCCGGCGTGGACGAGCCGGACGCACCGCCGCCCGCGCGCGCCGCCGGCCGGGCCCGGCGCCGCCGGGAGCACCCGTGACGCGCATCGTGGCCGGCTCGGCCGGCGGGCGGCGGCTGCGGGTCCCCCCGGGGGACACCACCCGGCCCACCAGCGACCGGGTGCGCGAGGCGCTGTTCTCCGCCCTGGACGCGGCGGGCGCCGTCGAGGGCGCGCGGGTGCTGGACCTGTACGCCGGTTCCGGCGCGCTGGGCCTGGAGGCCGCCAGCCGCGGGGCGCGCGAGGCCGTCCTCGTCGAGGCCGCCCGGGCCGCCGCGCAGACCGCCCGCGCCAACGCCGCCGCGCTGGGCCTGCCCGGGGTGCGCGTGGAGCACGAGCGCGCCGAGCGCTTCCTGACCGGCCCGCGCGCGGCGGCCGGCGGCGGCTGGGACCTGGTGCTGCTGGACCCGCCCTACGCCGTGGACGAGGAGGCGCTCGCCGGCGTGCTGGCCGCTCTGGCGCCGCTGCTGGCCGAGGACGCCACCGTCGTCGTGGAGCGCTCCGCGCGCAGCCCCGAGCCGCGCTGGCCGGGCGGGTGGCCGCCCGCCCGGCAGCGCCGCTACGGCGAGACGAGCGTGTGGACGGTGCGCCGGTAGCGTGCGCCGGGTGCCCGACGCGACCGCCCACGCCGCGACCGACCGCGACGCGACGCCGCCGGAGCCGCCGGTGCCGCCGGTGCGCCGCGGCGTGTGCCCCGGCAGCTTCGACCCGCTGACCCTGGGCCACGTCGACGTGGTCCTGCGCGCGGCGGACCTGTTCGACGTCGTGCACCTCGGGGTCGCCGTCAACCCCGCCAAGCGCGGGCTGTTCACCGGCCCCGAGCGGGTGCGCCTGGCCCGCGCGGCGCTGGACGCCACCGGCGACGCGCGCGCCGCGCGGGTGGTGGTGGAGGAGTTCGCCGACGGCCTGCTGGTGGACCACTGCCGCCGCCTGGGCGCCCGGGCGGTCGTCAAGGGCCTGCGCGGCGGCACCGACTACGCCTACGAGCTGCCCATGGCGCTGATGAACCGCCACCTGGCCGGCGTGGAGACGGTCTTCCTCGTCGGCGACCCCCGCTTCGGGCACGTCTCCTCCAGCCTGGTGAAGGAGGTCGCCCGGTACGGCGGCGACGTCGCCGACCTCGTGCCGGAGGTCGTGCACCGGGCGCTGCTGGAGCGGCTGGGCTCCGCCGCGGCCGGGGCGGTGGGGGAGGATGACCCGCGGCCGCCGAGCGGAGCGGCCGCTGGACCCTCTGGAGGCAGGTAGTCGTGGAAGTGCACGAGAAGCTCGGCGAGCTCGCCGCGCTCGTGTCGGGGGCGCGCTCGGTGCCCCTGTCGTCGTCGGTCGTGGTGGACCGCGAGCAGCTGCTCCGGCTCGTCGCGGAGGTGCGGCGGCTGCTGCCGGCGGAGGTCCAGCAGGCCGGCGACGTGCTGGCCCAGCGCGACGAGGTCCTGCAGGCGGCGCGCGCGGAGGCGGAGCACCTGCTGGCGCGGGCGCGCGCGGAGGCGGAGGAGCTCACCGAGACGCAGGCCGTCACGCGCGCGGCGCGCGAGCGCGCCGAGCACGTCGTGGCCACGGCCCGCGAGGAGGCCCGCCGGCTGCGCCTGGACGCCGACGCCTGGTGCGACGGCAAGCTCGGCGACTTCGAGGAGGAGCTGGAGCGCCTGCAGCAGCAGGCCCGCCGCGGCCGCGACCGGCTGAAGGTGCGCGCGCCCGAGCAGGGCGAGGGCGCCGAGGAGGAGCGGGCCGGCGCCCCCGAGCAGGAGGTCCCCGCGGGGGCGCACCCGGCGCCGCGGCCCGAGCGCGAGGGCTGAGCGCGCCGCCGCGGCCCCGGCGGCGGCGGGCGGCGGCGGGCCCGCCACCGGGCGATTCGGTACCCGGGGCCCTGCTCGGCTACCCTTGACCACGGCCTCGACGCTGGTGGGCGTGGCCACCCCCGGTCCCCGGACCGGACGGGTGGGGACGACCACGGGCGGCGGGGCCGAGTGGTGCTCCGAACACGTGGGAGGCGAGGCAGTGGTCAAGGTGCAGGAGGGTCGTCTCGACCCCAACGCCCCGCTCGTGCTGTCGACCCACGAGCTGGGCCGGCGTCCGGGCACGATGCGCACGCTGCGGCGCACGGTCCCCGCCCCGGCGGACCTGGGCATCGCCGTCATCGGCGTCCCCGAGGGCAGCGACCTGGAGCTCGACCTGCGGCTCGAGGCGGTCATGGAGGGCGTGCTGGTCTCCGGCACCGTCCGCGGCCGCGCGGTGGGGGAGTGCGTGCGCTGCCTCACCGAGGTGACCGAGGACGTCGAGGTCGACGTGCAGGAGCTGTTCGCCTACCCGGGCAAGACGCCCGCCGAGGTCGGCGAGGACGACGACGAGGTCCGCGAGATCGCCCCCGGCGAGCTCATCGACCTCGAGCCGACGGTGCGCGACGCCATCGTGCTGGAGCTGCCGTTCCAGCCCGAGTGCGACGGCCCGTGCCAGCAGGACTACGAGATCGGCGTCTCCGAGCGCGCGCTCGGCGACGCCGAGGACACCGAAGAGCCGGCGGACCCCCGGTGGGCCGCCCTGCAGGGCCTGCTCGAGCAGCAGCCCGGCCAGACCCCGTCCGACACGAGAGAGAAGAGCTGACCGTGGCCGTCCCGAAGCGGAAGATGTCCCGCAGCAACACGCGGTCGCGCCGCGCCCAGTGGAAGGCGTCCGAGGAGACGCTGACCCGCACCGTGCAGCGCGGCCAGGTGGCGTACCAGCGCCCGCACACCGCGCGCGTCGTCACCGACTCCGCCGGCACCCCCCTGTACCTGGAGTACAAGGGCCGCAAGGTCAAGGACCTCTGAGCTGACCGCTCAGCAGGACCGCGCCACCGGGCCGGGCGACGTCGCCGACGTCGCCCGGCTCGTGGCCGCCCTCGGCGTCGAGATCGACGCCGGCCTGCTCGTGCAGGCGCTGACCCACCGCTCGTACGCGTACGAGCACGGCGGTCTGCCCACGAACGAGCGGCTGGAGTTCCTCGGGGACTCCGTGCTGGGGCTCGTGGTCACCGACACCCTGTACCACCGCCACCCGGACGTGCCCGAGGGCCGGCTGGCGAAGCTGCGCGCGGCGGTCGTGAACTCCCGCGCGCTGGCCGACATCGCCCGCGGCCTGGACCTGGGCGCGCACGTGCGCCTGGGCAAGGGCGAGGAGACCACCGGCGGGCGCGACAAGTCCTCCATCCTGGCCGACACCATGGAGGCGGTCATCGGCGCCGCCTACCTGTCGGTGGGCCTGGAGGCCGCCCGCGACTTCGTGCTGCGCCTGACGGCCGACGTGCTGGAGTCCTCCGAGCGCCTGGGGGCCGGCACCGACTGGAAGACCGCGCTGCAGGAGCTGACCGCCGCCTCCGGGCTGGGCGTGCCCTCCTACGCCATCACCGACTCCGGCCCGGACCACGCCAAGAGCTTCCGCGCCGACGCGGTCGTGGGCGGCACCGTGCTCGGCAGCGGCGAGGGCCGCAGCAAGAAGGAGGCGGAGCAGAAGGCCGCCAGCACCGCCGTGCGGGCCCTGCAGGAGGCGCAGGCCGCGCAGGCCGTCCGCGCCGGCGGCTGACGGCGTGCCGGAGCTCCCCGAGGTCGAGGTCGTCCGCCGCGGCGTGGCCCGCTGGGTCGCCGGCCGGCGCGTGCGCGAGACGCAGCTGCTGCACCCGCGCGTGGCGCGCCGCCACGCCGCCGGTCCCGAGGACGCCGTCGCCCGCCTGCGCGGCACCGTCCTGGCCGATGCCGTGCGGCGCGGGAAGTACCTGTGGCTGCCGCTGGCGGACGCGCGCGGCGCGGCGGACGAGGCCCTCGTGGTGCACCTGGGCATGAGCGGGCAGCTGCTCGTGGAGCCCGAGGACGCGCCGGGCGAGAAGCACCTGCGCGCCCGCTGGCGCTTCGACGACGCGCACGTGCCCGAGGGCGCGGCGGGCACCGAGCTGCGCTTCGTGGACCAGCGCACCTTCGGCGGCCTGGCGGTGGTGCCGCTGGTGCCCACCCCCGACGGCCTGCCCGGCGGGCTGGGGGAGCACTCCGACGCGCCCTGGGCGCGCACCCTGCCCGAGCCGGTCACGCACATCGCCCGCGACCCGCTGGACCCCGCCTTCGACGACGACGCGTTCGCGCGGCGGCTGCGCGAGCGCACCACGGGCGTCAAGCGCGCCCTGCTGGACCAGACGCTGGTCTCCGGGGTGGGCAACATCTACGCCGACGAGGCGCTGTGGCGCGCCCGGCTGCACTACGCCCGCCCCACCCGCGCGCTGCGCCCCGCGCAGGTGCGGGTGCTGCTGGCGGGCCTGCGCGAGGTGATGGGCGCCGCCCTGGACGCCGGCGGCACGAGCTTCGACTCCCTCTACGTCAACGTCAACGGCGCCAGCGGCTACTTCGACCGCTCCCTGGCCGTGTACGGGCAGACCGGCCGGCCGTGCCCGCGCTGCGGCACGCCGGTGCGCCGGGACGCGTTCATGAACCGCTCCTCGTTCACCTGCCCCACCTGCCAGCCGGTGCCGCGCACCGCGCACCCCTGAGCGCACCCCCGAGCGCACCCCCGAGCGCACCGTCGGCGCGGACCCCCGGGCGCGGCGCTCACACCACGCGCAGCTCGGTCCACGCCTCCTCCAGGCCCGGCAGCGCCGGCACGGCGGTGCCGGTCAGGCGCTCCAGCAGCGCGAACAGCCGCTCCTCGGGGTCGTCGTGCCCGCCGTCCTCCACGGGCAGCGGCTCGCCCTCGTCGACGACCGCCTCGCCGCCGCTGACCACCAGCAGCCGGGTGGGCACGCCCGCCTCGGCGACCTCCAGCACGTACGTGTCGGCGACCCCGCTGTAGCAGGCGGCGACGGCGCGGGCGGCCCCGCTGCGCGCGGCCAGCGCCTCGGGCACCTCGCCGAGGGCGTCGCCGCGGAAGTGCACGTGCAGCACGCCGCCGCGCACCGCGGCGGCGACCGGGAACCCCTCGAAGCGCGTGGAGGTGCCGCCGCCCGCGGCGAACCCGCCCGGCAGCACCTCCAGGCCGCCCGCCACGAACAGGTCGGCGCCGTTCCAGCCCATCTCGTCCCCCGCTCCCTCGGGCCCCGCGGACCGGGACGTCCGGGGGCGCTCGCGGCGCACCCTGCCGCCCGCCCCTGACACGACGCCCCCGACAAGACGCCCGCGCACCCCCGCCGCGACCTGCCGCGACCCGCCGCGACCCCCGCCGCCGCCGCGCGGGGTGGGGCCAGCCCAACCCC
>NZ_JBJLSG010000210.1:0-6923 GCF_050871925.1 Kineococcus gurbantunggutensis | reverse complement strand
CACCCCGCGCGGCGGGCACGGGGGGCTGCCCTTGCCGGCGCGCGACGACCTCGGGTACGCGGCGAACTTCCTGTGGCAGGCGTTCGGCGCCGAACCCGCCCCGGAGGTGGTGCGCGCCTTCGAGGTGTCCCTGGTGCTGTACGCCGAGCACTCCTTCAACGCCTCCACGTTCACCGCGCGGGTGGTCACCTCCACCCTGGCGGACCTGCACTCGGCGGTCACCGCGGCGGTCGGCGCGCTCAAGGGCCCGCTGCACGGCGGGGCCAACGAGGCCGTGTGGGACGTCTTCGAGGAGGTCGGCACCGGCCCGGGCGCGCCTGAGCGGGCCCGCGCCTGGGTGCGCGAGGCGCTGGCCGCGCACCGGAGGGTGATGGGTTTCGGGCACCGCGTCTACCGCGACGGCGACTCGCGGGTGCCCACGATGCGTGCGGCGCTGCGCGAGCTGGCCGCCCACCTGGACCGCCCGGACGTGCTGGAGCTGTACGACGCGCTGGAGGGGGCGGTGGCCGGCGCCAAGGGCATCCGGCCGAACCTGGACTTCCCCTCCGGGCCCGCCTACCACCTCATCGGGTTCGACACCCCGGTGTTCACGCCGATCTTCGTCGCCGCCCGCGTCACCGGCTGGACCGCGCACGTGCGCGAGCAGCGCGCCGCGAACTCCCTCATCCGCCCGCTGTCGGCCTACGACGGTCCCGCCGAGCGGCACCTGGCGCGCTGAGGCGCAGCGCGCCGGCCGGGGTCGCCCACCGCCGCGCGGTGCGTCGCGGTGGGGGTGCTTGACGACCGGCGGGCGCGCTGACACCTTCAGCCCATGGTCGATGGCGACCCCCGGGGCCCGGCCTCCGGGGCGCGGCGCGGCGCGGCGCCGGGTGAGGTCCTGCTCCAGGTGCGCGGGATCGTCAAGGGGTTCTCCGGCGTCACGGCGCTGGACGGGGTGGACCTGGACGTGCGCGCCGGCGAGGTGCACTGCCTGCTGGGGCAGAACGGCGCGGGCAAGTCCACCCTCATCAAGGTCCTGGCCGGGGTGCACCGCCCCGACGCCGGCACCGTGGAGTGGCGCGGGCAGGAGGTCGCGCTGCCCACCCCGGTGGCGGCGCTGCGCACCGGCATCGCCACCGTGCACCAGGAGCTGGACGTGGTGGACGGGCTGACGGTGGCCGAGAACCTCTTCCTCGGGCACGAGCTGGCCACCGCGGGGGTGACGCGCCGCCGCGAGCTGCACGCCCGCGCCCGCGAGGTCCTCACCCGGCTCGGGCACGGCGACATCCCCCCGCACCGCGAGGCGGGGCACCTGTCCGCGGCCGGCAAGCAGATCGTCAGCACCGCCCGCGCGCTCTCGCACGACGCGCGCCTGGTCGTCATGGACGAACCCTCCGCGGTGCTGGACTCCGAGGAGGTGGAGAACCTCTTCCGGCTCGTGCGCGAGCTGACCGCGGCCGGGGTGGCGGTGCTGTACATCTCGCACCGGCTGGAGGAGATCCGCCGCATCGGGGACCGCATCACCGTCCTGAAGGACGGGCGCACCGTCGCGCGCGGGCTGCCGGTGGCCTCCACCCCCACGCCCGAGCTGATCCGCCTGATGACCGGCCGCTCCGTGGAGCAGGTGTTCCCCGCGCGCCGGCCCGTGCCCGACGACGCGGAGGTGCTGCTGGAGGTGGAGGGCCTGGGCCTGCGCGGCGTCTTCCACGACGTCTCGATGACCGTGCGCGCCGGCGAGGTCGTCGGGCTGGCCGGGCTGGTCGGCTCGGGGCGCTCGGAGATCCTCGAGACCGTCTACGGCGCCCGGCGCGCCACCGCCGGGCGCGTGCGCGTGGCCGGGCGGGAGCTGCCGCGCGGCTCGGTGCCGGACGCGGTGCGCCGGGGCGTGGGCCTGGCGCCCGAGGAGCGCAAGAGCCAGGGGCTGCTGCTGGACGAGCCCGTCTACCGCAACGTCACCCTCGCCTCGTTCGCGCGCTTCGCCCGCGGGCCGGTGCTCGACGAGCGCGCCGAGCGGCGCAGCGCCCTGGAGCGCGCCGCCGAGCTGCAGCTGCGCCCGGCCGACCCCGACCGCCCGGCGCGCACCCTCTCCGGCGGCAACCAGCAGAAGATCATGATCGCGCGCTGGCTGGTGCACGGCTGCCGCGTGCTGCTGCTGGACGAGCCCACCCGCGGGGTGGACGTCGGCGCGCGCGCCGAGATCTACGCCCTGGTCCGCTCGCTGGCCGCGGCCGGCGCGGCCGTGGTCGTGGTCTCCAGCGAGATCGAGGAGGTGCTGGGCCTGTCCGACCGCGTCCTCGTCGTCGCCGACGGCCGGGTCCTGCACAGCGGGCCGGCGGGGGAGATCGACGAGCACCGCGTCCTGGACCTGGTCATGGAAGGAAGTGCCGCGTGAGCGACTCCGTGAGCGACTCCGTCAGCGGCTCGGTGAGCGGTCCCGCGAGCGGCTCCCCGGCCACCGCCGGCGCCACCGACCGCCCCGCCCGCCCCGACCGCCCCGCGCGCCGGCCGGGCGCGCCGCTGGGCGGGGCCGCGCGCACCGTGGGCCTGGTGCTGGCGCTGGCCGTGCTGTGCGCGGTGGGCGTGGCCACCGCGGGGGAGCGGTTCGCCAGCGTGGACAACCTCATGACGATCCTGCGCCTGGCGGCCGTCTACGGGGTGCTGAGCATCGGCACGACCTTCGTCATCACCGGCGGCGGCATCGACCTGTCCATCGGCTCCGTGCTGGGCCTGGCCTCCGTCTGGGCCAGCACCGTGGCCACGCAGACCATGGCCGAGGGCACCCACTGGGGCGTGATGGTGTTCACCGCCCTGGCGGTCGGCGCCGCGTGCGGGCTCGTCAACGGCGTGCTCATCGCCTACGGCCGGGTCGTGGCGTTCATCGCCACGCTGGCGATGATGGTCGCCGCCCGCGGCCTGGCCGAGATCATCGCGAACCGCCGGACGCAGATCGTGGAGGTCGACGCGTTCCTGGACGTCTTCCGCGCCGACGTCCTGGGCGTGTCGGTGTCGGTGTGGATCTTCGCGGTCGCGGCCCTGCTCGGCTGGTTCGTGCTGAACCGCACCACGTTCGGGCGGCGCACCGTGGCCGTGGGCGGCAACCCCGAGGCCGCCCGCCTGGCCGGCATCCGCGTGCAGCGGCACACCGCGGCCCTGTACGTGCTCGCCGGGCTCACCGCCGGCGTGGCCGCGGTGATGATGCTCGCGCGCACCGGCTCGGGCTCCTCCACCCACGGGATGCTCTACGAGCTGGACGCCATCGCCGCCGTCGTCGTCGGCGGCACCCTGCTCGCGGGCGGGCGCGGCAGCATCGCCGGCACCGTGCTGGGCGTCCTGATCTTCTCCACGCTGACGAACGTGTTCGTGCAGAACAACCTCTCCACCTCGGCGCAGTCCCTCACCAAGGGCGTCATCATCGTCGTCGCCGTCCTGCTGCAGCAGCGGTTCGCCGCCCGCGCCCGCCGCACCTGAACGCCCGGCGGCCGGCCCCCGCGGCGCCGGGCCGCCCGCACCCGCACCCCGCACCACGCACCACGCACCACGCACCACGCACCACGCACCACGCACCACGCACCACGCACCACGCACCGCGCACCCGCTCGCCACCGACGTCGAGGAGGACCCCGTGCCCGTTCCCGCCCCCACCACCGCGCGCCGCCGCTGGAGCACGGCGCTGGCCGCCGCGGCCGCCGGCGCGCTGCTGCTCACCGGCTGCACGTCCAACGCCCCGGCCGAGGAGGACGCGCCACCGGCGCGCGGCGCCGGGGGCGCGGGCGGCGGCGCCAACGACGAGCCGGGCGAGCAGGTCGTCATCGGCTTCTCCGCGCCGGCGGCCGACCACGGCTGGATGGGCGCCATCACCTCCGCCGCGCGCGCGGAGGCCGAGAGGTACGAGGACGTGGAGCTGCGCGTCGCCGAGGGCACCAACGACGTGAACCTGCAGATCAGCCAGGTCGAGCAGTTCATCAACGAGGGCGTGGACGCGATCGTGCTCCTGCCCTACGACGGCGCCGCCCTCACCGAGGTCGCCACCCGCGCCACGGAGGCGGGCATCACGGTCGTCAACGTCGACCGGGAGTTCTCCAGCCCGGCCGCCGCGCGGGTCACCGTCCTGGGCGACAACTACGGCATGGGCGTGTCCGCCGGCACCTACGTGTGCGAGCGGCTCGGGGACCGCCCCGGCGCGGTCGTCGCCGAGATCGCCGGCATCGACTCCCTGCCGCTGACGCAGGACCGCAGCCGCGGCTTCTCCGACGCCCTGCGGGACTGCGGCCTGGAGGTGGCCAACCGGGTCGCGGCGGACTTCACCGTCCAGGGCGGCCAGGCCGCCGCCGCGAACCTGCTGCAGGCCGCCCCGCGCATCGACGCGCTGTGGAACCACGACGACGACCAGGGCGTCGGGGTCATGGCGGCCGTCGAGGAGGCCGGCCGCGACGAGTTCCTCATGGTCGGCGGCGCCGGCTCGCGCAACGTCATGGAGCAGATCCGCTCGGGCGACTCCGTGCTGGAGGCCACCGTGGTCTACCCCTCGACCCAGGCCGCCGACGGCGTGCGCCTGGCCCGCCTGGTCGAGCAGGGCAAGGCGATGGGCGACCTGGTGGAGGTGGAGGTGCCGCGCACCGTGCAGCTGTACGCCCCGGTCGTCACCGCCGAGAACGTCGAGCAGTACCTGCCGACCGCCTTCGACTCCTGAGGGGCGCGGCGCCCGTCACCGCTCAGCGGCCCCGGCCCGCCCGCCCGGCGAGGGGGCGCCCCCCTGCGCGGCGGGCGCGGCGAGGACGGCGGCCAGGGCGTCCAGCGCCTCGGGCACCACCGCGAAGTAGGCCCACACCCCGCGCTTGTCGCGGGTGAGCAGGCCCGCCTCGACGAGGACCTTCAGGTGGTGCGAGACGGTGGGCTGGCTCAGGCCCAGGGGCTCGATGAGGTCGCACGCGCACGCCTCGCCGCCCTCGTGCGCGGCCACGAGCGAGAGCAGCCGCAGCCGGGCGGGGTCGGCCAGGGCCTTGAGGGTGCGCGCCAGGTCCGCGGCGCTGCGCGCGTCCAGCGGCTCGCGCCTCAGCGGCGCGCAGCAGGCCGGGCCGGCGGCGCCGTCCGGCGCGGCGAGGGGCGCGGCGAGGGGCGGGAGCGCGGCGGGCACGCGCCCAGTGTGGCACCGGGCATCGACGGCTGTCGATGTTGACAGCCGTCGACGCCACCTGCCACCGTCGCCCATCGACAGACGTCGATGGAAGGACCCGCCCGATGAGCGACCTGGTCGCCGAGGACCCCCGCCCGGCGGGACCGCGAGGAGCCGAAACCCCGGTCCTGGCCCGGTTGTCCGTGCTGGACCGCTTCCTGCCGGTGTGGATCGCCGCCGCCATGGCCCTGGGGCTGCTGCTCGGGCGCCTCGTGCCGGGCCTGGACGAGGCCCTGGGTGCGGTCGAGGTCGGCTCGGTCAGCCTGCCGATCGCGATCGGGCTGCTGCTGATGATGTACCCGGTCCTGGCGAAGGTCCGCTACTCCGAGACCGCCCGCGTCGCCGCCGACCGGCGCCTCATGGTCGCCTCGCTGGTCCTGAACTGGCTCGTCGGCCCGGCGCTGATGTTCGCGCTGGCCTGGCTGCTGCTGCCGGACCAGCCCGAGCACCGCACCGGCCTGGTCGTCGTGGGCCTGGCCCGGTGCATCGCCATGGTGCTCATCTGGAACGACCTGTCCTGCGGGGACCGCGAAGCCGCCGCGGTGCTGGTCGCGCTCAACTCCGTCTTCCAGGTCCTCGCCTTCGCCGCGCTGGGCTGGTTCTACCTGCAGGTGCTGCCCGGCTGGCTGGGCCTGGAGACCACCTCGGCGCGCTTCTCGGTGGGTGCCATCGCCCTCAGCGTGCTCGTCTTCCTCGGCGTCCCGCTGGTGGCCGGCTTCCTCACCCGCGTGCTGGGGGAGCGGGCCCGCGGCCGGGCCTGGTACGAGGAGCGCTTCCTGCCGAAGATCGGCCCCGTCGCCCTCTACGGGCTGCTGTTCACGATCGTCGTGCTCTTCGCGCTGCAGGGCGACGCGATCACCTCGCAGCCCGGGGACGTGGCCCGGATCGCGCTGCCGCTGCTGGCGTACTTCCTGCTGATGTTCACCGGCTCCTTCGCGCTGGGCAGGGCCATCGGCCTGAGCTACGCGAAGACCTCCACGCTGTCCTTCACCGCCACCGGCAACAACTTCGAGCTGGCGATTGCGGTGGCCATCGGCACCTTCGGCGTCACCTCCGGGCAGGCCCTGGCCGGGGTCGTCGGCCCGCTGATCGAGGTGCCCGTCCTGGTCGCGCTGGTCCACGTCGCCCTGTGGGCCGGGCGGCGCTCCTTCCCCGGCGACCCCACCGTCCCGGCCCGCGCCGGCGCCCCCCGATGACCCGCACGCCCGTCCGAGCACCCAGGAGAGCCCCGTGAATGACAAGCCCAGCGTGATCTTCGTCTGCGTCCACAACGCCGGCCGCTCGCAGATGGCCGCGGCCTTCACGACCGCGCTGTCCGCCGGCGCGGTCGAGGTCCGCTCGGCGGGCTCGCTGCCCGCGGACCGGGTCAACCCCGTCGCCGTCGAGGCGATGCGCGAGGTCGGCATCGACCTCACCGGCGAGCAGCCCAAGGTGCTCACCCCCGAGGCGGTGCAGGCCTCCGACGCCGTGATCACCATGGGGTGCGGGGACGCCTGCCCCTTCTACCCGGGCAAGCGCTACGAGGACTGGGAGCTGACCGACCCGGCCGGGCAGGGCATCGAGGTCGTCCGGGCGGTGCGCGACGAGATCCGCGCCCGCGTCGAGGCGCTGCTGGCCGACCTCCTGCCGGCCGCGCCCGCCGCCCCGTCCCGCGGCCCGCGCCCCTGACCGGCACCGCCCGGGGGCCCCGGCGGGCCGCGGCCCGCCGCGGGCTGGCAAGCACGGCCGCGGCATGGCTGCCACCCCCCCCCCCCCAGCCCTCCCCGGCCTG
>NZ_JBJLSG010000209.1:0-6928 GCF_050871925.1 Kineococcus gurbantunggutensis | reverse complement strand
GGCCCGCAGCGGGGGGGCGGCGGCGGGGCCTCATGGGGCGGCGCGGCCCCCCCCCGCGGGCCGCCGGCGGCGGGCGGCCGCCCCCCCCCCGGGTGCGCCGCCGGCGGCGCGTTGTTGGCAGGATGGGCCGGGTGAGCAGCACCGAGAGCAGCCCGAGCCCCTCCCGCACCGACGGGTCCTGGTGGCGCGACGCCGTCATCTACCAGGTCTACCCGCGCTCCTTCGCCGACGCCGACGGGGACGGCCTGGGCGACCTGCCGGGCATCACGGCCCGCCTGCCGCACCTGGCCGACCTCGGCGTGGACGCCGTGTGGCTCTCGCCGGTGTACCCCTCCCCGCAGAAGGACGCCGGCTACGACGTCGCCGACTACCGCGGCATCGAGCCGGTGTTCGGCACCCTGGACGACTTCGCCGCGCTGTCCGCGCGCGCCCACGAGCTGGGCCTGCGCGTGGTGATGGACCTGGTGCCCAACCACACCTCCGCCGACCACGCCTGGTTCCGCGAGGCGCTGGCCGCCGCGCCGGGCTCGCCGGAGCGGGCGCGCTACGTCTTCCGCCCCGGCCGCGGCGCGCAGGGCGAGCTGCCCCCGAACTCCTGGCGCTCGGTGTTCGGCGGCCCGGCGTGGACGCGCGTGGCGGACGGCTCGTGGTACCTGCACCTGTTCGACTCCAGCCAGCCGGACCTGGACTGGTCCAACCCGCAGGTGCGCGAGGAGTTCACCGACGTGCTGCGGTTCTGGCTGGACCGCGGGGTCGACGGTTTCCGCGTCGACGTCGCGCACGGGCTGATCAAGGCCGAGGGCCTGCCGGAGTGGGACCACGACCAGGCGCTGCTGGAGGGGGCCACCTCCTCCGGCGAGCGCCCGCCGATGTGGGACCAGGAGGGCGTGCACGAGGTCTACCGCGAGTGGCGCCGGGTGCTGGAGTCCTACGAGGGCGAGCGGATCCTCGTCGCCGAGGCGTGGGTGACGCCGCCGTCGCGGCTGGCGCGGTACGTGCGCGCCGACGAGATGCACCAGGCGTTCAACTTCGACTACCTGCGCGCGCCGTGGCGGGCCGCGGAGCTGCGCGGGGTCGTCGACGCCACCCTGGCCGCGCACGCGGAGGTCGGCGCGCCGGCGACGTGGGTGCTCTCCAACCACGACGTGGTGCGCCACGCCAGCCGGCTGGGCTACCCGGCCGGTGCGGAGCCGGTGTCCGGGGTGGGCCCGGACGACCCGCAGCCGGACGCGGAGCTGGGCCTGCGCCGGGCGCGCGCGGCGAGCGTGTTCATGCTGGCGCTGCCGGGCGGGGCGTACGTGTACCAGGGCGAGGAGCTGGGCCTGCCGGAGGTGACGACGCTTCCCGCGCAGGTGCGCCAGGACCCCGCGTTCGCCCGCACCGGCGGCGAGGACCGCGGCCGCGACGGCTGCCGCGTGCCGATCCCGTGGGAGGGGACGCAGCCCTCGTACGGGTTCGGCCCCGGCGCGGCCTCGTGGCTGCCGCAGCCGCCGGAGTGGGCGCGGCTGTCGGTGGCCGCGCAGACCGGCGTGGCGGGCTCGACGCTGGAGCTGTACCGCTCGGCGCTGGCGCTGCGCCGCGAGCACGGCCTGGGCCGCGGCGCGCTGGCGTGGGACGCGGAGCTGACCGGCGGGGACGTGCTGGCCTTCCGCACCCGCGACGTGCTCGTGGTGCTGAACCTGTCCGCGCAGCCGGTGACCCCGCCGGCGGGTGCGCGGGCTCTGCTGGTCAGCGGTGAGCTGGTGGACGGCGCGGTGCCCACCGACACCGCCGCCTGGTTCGCGCCGGCCTGATCCGGCGGCGCGGCGGGCGGTCCCCGGGCGGGGGCCGGCCGCCGCGGCGCGCGGTGCCTCAGCGCTCGTAGCCGGCGGCGCCCCCCTCGAGCGCGAAGGCGCGGGTGGCGGCGACGTTGGCCTCGACCGCGCGCCGCCACGCGGCCGGGTCGCGGCGCAGCCGGCGCCGGCGGGCGCGCACCACGGCGACGACGGGGCGCAGCGCGGCGCTGCCGGCCCGCGAGCGGGCGATGCCGAGGTCGTCGGCGAGGGCGTCGCCGAGCATGGCGCGCGAGACGGTGCTCACCAGGGGGCGGGCGAGCCGGCGCGGCACGGGGCTGAAGGCCGGCAGGGCGTCGGCCAGCGCGGTCAGGCCGGCGCGGGTGAGGCGCCGGGAGTCCTCGCCGGGCGGGCCGGTGACGGCGGCGATCCGGGCGGCGAGCAGCTCGGCACCGGTGGCGTCGACGGCGCCGGCCAGCAGCCGCGGGTCGATCCCCAGCAGCTCCCCCAGCACCCGCCAGTACGCGTACAGCGAGCGCTGCTCCTGCTCGGTGAGCTCCAGGCCCAGGGCGGCGTCGGCGCGCGTGGTGACGAGGGTGAAGTCCAGCCAGGTGCGGGCGGTGTCGACCTGGGAGATCGGCACCGGCCCCCGCCCGCCGGCGGCGCGCCGGACGGCCCGGCGCACCCGCGCGTGCAGCAGCCGCACGCGGACGGTGGCGGCGAACCCGGGCTGCCCCGGGCGCAGCCCGCCGGGCAGCAGCGCGGCGGCGTGCCAGCGGGCGGTGTCCTGCAGCCGCTGGAAGGCGCTCTCGACGAGCCGGCCGGTGCCGACCAGGACGGCGGCGGGCCCGGGCGGGGCGTAGCTGTGGATGAGGGCGCCGGCGCCCAGGTCGAAGACGTGCCCGGCCTGGGAGATCGTGAAGTGCGGCAGGCAGGCGCGCTCGAGCAGCTCCGCCGGTGCCGCCCGCACGACCGCCTCCGCCCCGGCGAGGTGCGCGGCGAGGGCGGGGGTGGCGGTGGCGTCGAGCACGGCGGCGCCCTCGGCCAGCCCGCGGTCCAGGGCGCGCCGCGCGGCCGGGTCGGCGGCCAGCTCGTCGGCGGCGGCGTCGGCGGGCGGGTCGCCCACGGCGCTCAGCTCGGCGATCAGGGCGTCGAGCCCGGCCGCGCCCGGTGCGGCGCCCGGTGCGGTGCCCGGTGCGGTGCTGCGCGGTGCGGTGGTGTCCACGGGCCTCCCCTGTCGTCCGCCCCTGCGTACCCGCCCGCGGCGGGCGCGGCAAGGGCGGACGGCGGGGTCAGCGCGCCACGACGCGCAGGGTCTCCATCGAGGGGTCGGCGGCGTCGGGGACGAGCATGCCGGCGGCCACGCCGCTGGTGAGGTAGTCCACGACGTCCCGGGAGACGACCTCGCCGGGGGCCAGCACGGGCACGCCGGGCGGGTAGGGGCTGACGAGCTCGGCGACCACGCGGCCGACGGCCTCGGCGATCGGGACCTGCTCCACGCGCCCGAAGAACGCCTCGCGCGGGGTCATGGCGTTCTCCATCTCCAGCGAGCCCGGGCGCGGCAGCCGCGTGGCGGGCTGGCGCTCCAGGTCACCGGCCTCGGCGGCCAGGCGCTGCAGGGACCGCACGAGCAGCGCCTCGGTGGCGTCGTCGTCGGCGTGGGTCAGGCGCACCCCGATGCGGCAGGCGTCGGCGGAGCCGACGTCGACGTGGCAGGTGGCGCGCAGCCAGTCCCCGGCCTGGTAGCCGCTGATCCCCAGCGGCCGCACGTCGATCGTCAGGGCGAGGGGGTCCAGGTCGAACGCCCCCTGCGGGCGCACGACCTCCCGGCCCATGAGCTCCAGGCCCTCGATGCCCTCGACCGCGGCGCGGACCCGCTCGGCGCGGCGCAGGGCGGCGCTCAGCAGCTCCTCGCCCTGCTCGACCATGTGCCGTCGCCAGCCGTCGAGGGTGAGGTAGACCAGCGCGGAGGAGCTGGTGGTGCCCAGCAGGTCCTCGCGCTCCTTGAGCACGTCGGGGTCCACCAGGTCGCCCTGCAGGTGGAACACCGAGCTCTGCTCGATCGCCCCGCCCATCTTGTGCACGCTGGTGACGACGACGTCGGCGCCGGCGTCCACGCCCCAGGCGGGCAGGTCGGGGTGGAAGGGCAGGTGCGCGCCCCACGCCTCGTCGACGATGAGCGGGACGCCGAACTCGTGGCACACCCGTGCCACGCCGGCGATGTCGGCGCAGGTGCCCCAGTCGGTCGGCGAGATCAGCAGCATCCCCTTGGCGTCGGGGTTGGCCTCCAGCGCGCGGCGCACGTCGGCCGGCTCCGGCGGGTGCGCCAGGTGCAGGTCGGCGTCGAAGTGCGGGTGCACCCACACCGGCTCGATCCCGGAGACGATCACCCCGGCGATGACGGACTTGTGCGCGTTGCGGGAGATCAGCAGCTTCTCCCCCGGCCCGGCCACGGAGATCATCGCCGCCTTGACCGACAGGGAGCTGCCGCAGGTGGAGAAGAACGCCTTGCGCGCGCCCACCGCGTCGGCCATGAGGTCCTCGGCCTGGCTGACCACGCCCTGCGACTCGCGCCGGTCGTCCAGGCCGTTGAGGGTGAGCACGTCCGAGGCGAAGACGCCCTCCCCCAGCAGCTGCACCACGCGGGGGTCGGCGCCGCGGCCCTGCTTGTGGCCGGGCGGGCCGTAGACGACGTCGCCGCGGTCCCTGAACGCCTGCAGCGCCTCCAGCACCGGTGCGCGCGAGTGGTCCACCACGTCTCCTCCTCCTGGACTGCCGTGCGGGGTGCGCCCCCGCCGGGACGTACCCGCGGGGGCGCGGACCATGCGGCGCCGGGCGCGGCGGGACGGTGCGGCGGGACGGTGCGGCGGGGTGCGCGCCGCAGGGGGCGCGCGGCTCAGACGGTGACGAGGACCTTGCCGACGGCCTCGCCGGAGTCCAGGCGGGCGAACGCGGCGCGCGCGTCGGCCAGGGCGTGCACGGAGTCGACCTCCGCGGCGAGGTCGGCCAGCTCGCAGAAGCGCAGCAGCCGCTCGAACTCCTCGCGGGTGCCCATGGTGGAGCCCAGCACCCGCAGCTGGCGGAAGAAGACGTTCTCCAGCATCGCCGGGGGGGCGCCGCCGGTGGTGGCGCCGGAGACGACGATCGCGCCGCCGGGCTTGAGGGAGCGCACCGAGTGCTGCCACGTCGCCTCGCCGACGGTCTCCAGGACCGCGTCGACGCGCTCGGGCAGGCGCTCGCCGGCGGCGAAGGTGGCCGCCGCGCCCCAGGAGGCGGCCCTCGCCAGGCGCTCCGGGGAGCGCCCGGCCACCCACACCCGCAGGCCGGCGGCCGCACCGAGCGCGATCAGCGCGTTGGACACGCCCCCGGCGGCGCCCTGCACGAGCACGGTCTGCCCGGGCACCGCGCGCGCCTGGGTGAAGAGCATCCGGTACGCGGTCAGCCACGCGGTGCCCAGCGAGGCGGCGCGCTCGAAGGACCACCCGGCGGGCTTGGGCAGCAGGTTGCGCCGCGGCACCCACACGTGCTCGGCCAGGGTGCCCGGGTGCAGCTCGGAGAGCAGGGTGCGGCGCGGGTCGAGGGTCTCGTCGCCGAAGAAGTCCGGGTCGGCGACGACGGCGTGCACGACGACCTCGTCGCCGTCGTCGGTGGTGCCGGCCGCGTCGCAGCCGAGCACCATGGGCAGCCGGTCGGCGGGCAGGCCCACCCCGCGCAGGCTGAACAGGTCGTGGCGGTTCAGGGCGGCGGCGCGCACCGCCACGCGCACCCAGCCCGCGGGCGGCTCGGCGGCCGGGGCCTCGCCGACCTCCAGGGCGGAGAGCGGGTCGTCGGGCGAGCTGCGGACGGCGCGGGCGGCGAGCACGGCCGCGACGCTACCGGCGCCGGCGCGCACCGGCGCGGGCGGGCGCGGCCTCGGTAGCCTCCGGGCGTGAGCGAGCCCAGCCCCCTGCTGCCCGTCCTGGACGTCCACCCGGTGCCCGGCGCGGCGGACGTCTTCACCGCGCCGAACCTGCCGCACTGGCGCCCGCGGCTGTTCGGCGGGCAGGTGCTGGGGCAGGCGACGGTGGCGGCCTCGCGCACCGTGCCGGCCGAGCGGGCGGTGCACTCGCTGCACGCGTACTTCCTGCGCCCGGGCGACCCGGAGGTGCCCGTGCGCTTCGCGGTGGAGCGCCTGCGCGACGGGCGCTCGTTCTCCGCGCGGCGGGTGCAGGCGCTGCAGGACGGGGTGCCGATCCTGTCCGGCATCGCCTCCTTCCAGGAGGCCGCGCCGGGCCTGGAGCACGCCGAGCCGGCGCCGGAGGTGCCCGAGCCGGAGGAGCTGACCAGCGACGTGGAGCTGCTGGACGCCCTGGAGCACCCGATGGCGCGGCAGCTGGGCCGCGGGCGCCTGACCGACGTGCGGCACGTGGAGCCGGCGCTGTACGTCACCGCCGACGGGCAGCGCCGCGCGCACCAGGCGGTGTGGATGCGCCTGGACGGCGCGCTGCCGGAGGACCCGGTGCTGCACCGCGCGGCGCTGGCGTACGCCTCGGACTTCACGGTGCTGGAGCCGGTGCTGCGCCGGCACGGGCTGGTGTGGGCCACGCCGGGGCTGAGCGTGGCGAGCCTGGACCACGCGATGTGGTGGCACCGCCCGGCGCGCGCGGACGAGTGGTTCCTGTACGTCGCGCAGAGCCCGAACGCGACGGGGGCGCGGGGGCTGTCGACGGCGCGCGTGTACGACCGGCAGCGGCGCCTGGTGGCCTCGGTGGCGCAGGAGGGCATGCTGCGCCTGCCCTGAACGGGCGAGGGGCTGAGCGGGCGAGGGGCTGAGCCGGCGGGGGCTGCGCGGGCGGGGCGGCCGTGGAAGAATGTGACCTGCATCACAGAGCGAAGGAGCTCTCGATGGAGGAGGGAGTCATGACCGCCGCCACGTCCGTCCTGCAGCGGCACCGCCACCGCCGCCGCCACCACCCGCAGCACGCGCCCCGGCACTGCGCCTGCGCGCGCCGCGCCGCCGCCGCGGCCGCCCGGGCCGACCGCCTCGTCGCCCGCTACGCCGCCGCCCCCGCCCCGCGACCGGCCGGCGCCGGGGACGCGCCCGCCGGGCGCAGGCTCGACCCGGCCCTGTGAGCGGGGCCCGGACGCGGAGGTGCCCGCGACCCCGGCGGGGTCGC
>NZ_JBJLSG010000208.1:0-6993 GCF_050871925.1 Kineococcus gurbantunggutensis | reverse complement strand
GGAAGTGGCAACTTCCTTGATCACCGCAGGAGGGGCGGGGGCGGGGGGACGCGCGAGGGAGAGGTGGTCCGGGCAGGGGCGGGCGCGCGGGGGGCCGGCGGAGGGGGTCGTAGGGTCGGGGGGGTGTCGGCCCTGGACGGTGTGAGCGAGACCTTCGACCCCTCGGCGTGGGCGGAGGTGCCCGGCTTCGAGGACCTCACCGACGTCACCTACCACCGGTGCGTGCGCCCCGGCCGCGAGCGCGGCACCGTCCGCATCGCCTTCGACCGCCCCGAGGTGCGCAACGCGTTCCGCCCGCGCACCGTCGACGAGCTCGCCCGCGCCCTCGACCACGCCCGCCGCACCCCCGACGTCGGCTGCGTGCTGCTCACCGGCAACGGCCCCAGCCCCAGGGACGGCGGGTGGGCGTTCTGCTCCGGCGGCGACCAGCGCATCCGCGGCCGCTCCGGCTACCAGTACGCCGAGGGCGACACGGCCGACACCGTCGACGCCGCCCGGGTCAAGGCCGAGGGCGGGCGCCTGCACGTGCTGGAGGTCCAGCGCCTCATCCGGTTCATGCCCAAGGTCGTCATCGCCGTCGTGCCCGGCTGGGCCGCCGGCGGCGGGCACTCCCTGCACGTCGTCGCCGACCTCACCCTCGCCAGCGCCGAGCACGCCCGCTTCAAGCAGACCGACGCCGACGTCGGCTCCTTCGACGCCGGCTACGGCTCCGCGTACCTCGCCCGCCAGGTCGGGCAGAAGTTCGCCCGCGAGATCTTCTTCCTCGGCCGCCCCTACACCGCCCAGCAGGCCCACGAGATGGGCATGGTCAACGCCGTCGTCCCGCACGCCGACCTCGAGGAGACGGCCCTGCGGTGGGCCGCCGAGGTCAACGGCAAGTCCCCCACCGCCCAGCGGATGCTGAAGTTCGCCTTCAACGCCGTCGACGACGGCATGGTCGGCCAGCAGGTCTTCGCCGGCGAGGCCACCCGCCTGGCCTACATGACCGACGAGGCCGTCGAGGGGCGCGACGCCTTCCTCGGCAAGCGCGAGCCGGACTGGTCGCCGTTCCCCTGGTACTTCTGAGCGCCCCGGGAGCCCCGGAACCCTGTGCCGGGTTCGTGCCCGGGCTGCGGGGTGACCGCGCGTCCGGGCTCTCCGCCCGCCGCCGAGTGCACCGCCACGCCCGGGTGCGCGGGGCGGGCTCCGGACGCCCGGTCGCGCGGCCTCCCCTCCGCCCTTCCCGGTGACCCTGCGCCCGGTCGTGCACCTAGCCGGGCCGGATCGGGCCACGCACCCACCCCGAGCACCCGTCGCAACCCGACAACGCGGACGCACCCCGACCGAGGGACCGGCAGACCCGCGTCAGGCGATGAGGGGGCTGGCCACCGTCCCCCCGAGGAAGGTGCGCAGCTGCTCCAGCGGCATGGGGCGGCAGTAGAGGTGGCCCTGGGCCAGCGGGCAGCCCATCTCGCGCAGGATGCGCGCCTGCTCGGCGTCCTCGACGCCCTCGGCCACGATCGACAGGCCCAGGGCCAGGCCCATCTTCACGATGCCCTCGACGAGGGCGCGGGCGGTGGGCTCGGTGGCGATGTCGCGCACGAAGCTGCGGTCGATCTTGAAGGAGGAGAACGGCCGGTGGCGCAGGTAGCCGAGGGAGGAGAACCCGGTGCCGAAGTCGTCGATGGTGAGGGCGGCGCCGGTGTCGGCGAGCTCGCGGAGCATCTCGACGGTGTCGTCGTCGATCATGACGCTCTCGGTCATCTCCAGGTGCAGCCGGCAGCCGCCGGCGGCGGTCTGGCGCACGGCGGCGGCGACGCGGGTGGTGAAGTCGGGGTGGCGCAGCTGCACGGGTGAGACGTTGACCATGAGGTCCAGGCCGCGGCCGGCGTGGAGCTGGACGTCGGCGGCGTCGCGGGCGACGGTGCGCAGGACGGCGTCGCCGATGCCGACGACGGTGCCGGAGCGCTCGGCGAGGCCGATGAACTCCTCCGGCCCGACGAGGGGCTCGCTGCCGTCGGTGCGGTCGCGGCGCCAGCGCACGAGGGCCTCCATGCCGACGACGTCGGACGTGGTGAGGTCGACGATGGGCTGGTAGTGCACGACGAAGGCGTCGGCGGGGGCCTGCTGGAGGTCCTCGATGACCTGCAGGCGGGCGATCTCCTCCTCGAGGAGCTCGGAGCGGAACTCGACCCAGCGGTTCTTGCCGGTGGCCTTGGCGCGGTACATGGCGGTGTCGGCGTTGCGCAGCAGGGTGCCGACGTCGTCGCCGGGGCGGGCGCGGGCGCAGCCGATGCTGCCCTGGGCGCGCACGACGTGCCCGCGCATGCGGACCTCGACGCGCAGGGCGGCCAGGACGCGCCGGCACAGGCCCTCGACGTCGAGGCAGCGGGGGGCGAGGACGGCGAACTCGTCGCCGCCGAGGCGGGCGACGGTGCTGGTGCCGCGCAGGGTGTCGCGCAGGCGGGTGCCGACCAGGCGCAGCAGCTCGTCGCCGGCGTCGTGGCCGAAGCGGTCGTTGACGCCCTTGAAGCCGTCGAGGTCGAGGTAGAGGACGACGAGCTGGTCGAGGTGGCCGGCGGCGCGGGCGCGCTCGAGCTCCAGGGCGAGGCGCTCGGTGAACTGCAGGCGGTTGGGCAGGCCGGTGACGACGTCGCGGCGGGCGAGGCCGTGCATCTCCTCGTTGGCGCCGACGCGGAAGAACGCGGCCTCGCCGACGGAGGCGAGGGCCTCCAGGGCCTTCTCGTCGCCGGCGCGCTGGGCGGCGTCGCGGTGCTGGGGGGCGGTGACGTAGAGGACGAGGCCGTCGCCGGCGACGACGGGCACGCCGATCTCGCCCTCGCCGGGGCCGACGGAGCGCACGGTGGCGGCGGGGGTGCCGGCGACCATGCGGGCGTGCTTGGCCAGCGCGCGGGCCAGGTCGGCGCGCCGGCCCTGGGTGTGCAGGGCGGTGGCGGCCTCGAAGAGGGCCTCGGTGCGGCGGGCGACGTCGCGGGTGGTGCGCATGGCGCGGGTGGCGATCATGGTGATGACCATGGGGATGACGAGCAGGGCCGCCGCCCAGTCGGGCATCTCCTCCTCCACCAGGCCGCCGAGGTAGCCGACGGCGCCGACGGCCAGGGAGGCGCCGCCGACGAGCCAGGTGCCGCCGTGGGCCAGCTCCGAGCGCACGGTGGTGTGCTCCTGCAGGGCGACGGAGACGGCGGAGACGAGCAGGTCGACGACGAAGACGGCGGCGACGGCCAGGGTCACGTGCAGCAGCTCGCGCAGGTCGCCGTGCAGGGCGACGGCCCTGCCCTCCCCCTCGGCGCCGAGCAGGTGCAGGACGCCGACGGCGACGGGCGCGAAGAGGGAGCCGATGGAGGCGTTGAAGACGCGGCTGACCCAGCTCTTGCGCTGCAGCAGGTTGGTCGGGACGACGCAGACCACCCAGGCGAGCCAGGCCGTCCACAGCGGCGCGAAGCACAGCAGGAAGACCAGCACGCCCACGTCGAACTGCACCTCGACGCCGGCGTGCTTGGTGCTCACCGGGAAGGGGAAGCGGGTCATGAGCTGCACGAGGGGGAAGCCGACGAGCAGGCACCAGCCGAGCAGGCGCAGCGCCTCGGCGTCGGCGTGGCGGGCGAAGCCGACCGCGGCCACGACGGCGGCGCAGACGGCGGCGAGGGCGACCAGCGCGTCGTAGCCGACGCTGGCCGGCGGACGCCGGTCCGGAACCGTGGTGCTCACCGTCACGTACCCCCTACCCAGCGCGAGCCCGGATATCCTGACACTCCGATCACGAGTGGTCACGCTCAATGGAGCACTCACGCTCGACGTCCTGCGCCGGGAGCAGCGTGACGCACGCGCAGTCACCCTGGCCAGACGCAGGGTGATTCTCTCACCGCGGACGGCGGATCCGCTCCACCCCCTCGGTCACGGCGCCACCCGCCCGGCCCCCGGCCGGCCCCCCGCGGCGCCGGCCCGCCTACGCTCCACGGGTGGCCGTCCCCGCGCCCCGGGCGCTGCGCGCCCTGCCCGTGCCCGCCGGCGCGCGCGCCCTGGAGCTGCTGCCCCTGCTCGCCGACGCCCTCGCCGGCCGCTCCGACGCCGCCTGGCACCCGCACGCCGCCGGGCAGGCCCCCCACCCCGCCCTGCGCACCGGCGAGGCGCTCGCCCCCGGCGAGGACGACCCCGACGACCCCACCGCCGTCGTCGTCGCCACCTCCGGCTCCACCGGCACCCCCAAGGGCGCCCTGCTCAGCGCAGGCGCCCTGCGCGCCTCCGCCGACGCCACCGCCCGCCGCCTGGCCGGCCCGGCCGCCGGCACCGGCGCCGAGCAGTGGGTCCTGGCGCTGCCCGCCCACCACGTCGCCGGCCTGCAGGTGCTGCTGCGCTCCGTGCGCGCCGGCACCGAGCCCGTCGTGGTGGACACCGCTGGCGGCTTCGACCCCGCCGCCTTCGCCGCCGCCACCGCCGCGGCCACCGCGCCGCGGCTGCTGACCTCCCTGGTGCCCACCCAGCTCGTGCGCCTGCTCGACGCCGGCGCCGAGGCCACCGCCGCGCTCACCGCCTACGCCGCCGTCCTCGTCGGCGCCGCCGCCACCCCCGCCCCCCTGCTGGCCCGCGCCCGCGCCGCCGGCGTGCGCGTGGTGACCACCTACGGGATGTCCGAGACGTGCGGCGGCTGCGTCTACGACGGCCGCCCCCTCGACGGCGTGAGTGCCGCCCTGGAGGACGACGGGCGCCTGGCCCTGACCGGTCCCGTCGTCGCCCGCGGCTACCGCGGCCTGCCCGGCCACCCCGCCTTCCGCACCGCCCCCGACGGCACCCGCACCTTCCGCACCGACGACGCCGCCGCCCTCGAGCGCGACGGGTCCACGACGGACGGCAGGACGGGCGGCGGGGCGGGCGGCGGGGTGCTCGTGCGCGTCACCGGCCGCCTCGACGACCTCATCACCACCGGCGGGCTGAAGGTCGCCCCCGCGCTCGTCGAGGACGCCCTCGCCGCCGCCCCCGGCGTCGCCGAGGCCGTCGTCGTCGGCGTGCCCGACGCCGAGTGGGGCCAGCGCGTCGTCGCCGCCGTCGTCCCCGCCCCCGGCGCCACCCCCACCCTGGAGGGGCTGCGCGCCGCCGTCCGCGAGCGCCTCGCCGCCCACGCCGCCCCCCGCCAGCTCCTGCTGCTCGACGCGCTGCCCCTGCGCGGGCCCGGCAAGCCCGACCGGGCCGCGCTGCGCGACGCCGCCGCGCGCGCCGGGGGAACGGACCGCGCCCCCCGTTCGTCGTGACGGGGTAGCTCGACGACGGGGTTCCAGTGACGGGACCCGAGGAGGAGGTGGGAGCGGTGCGCAGCGTGCTGCCGGTGCTCCTCGTGCTGGCGCTGACCGTCTACTGCGTGGTCAGCATCGTGCAGGCCGGTGAGGGCGAGGTCCGCAACCTGCCCAAGTGGGGCTGGCTGCTGCTGGTGCTGTTCTTCCCCCTGGCCGGGGGCCTGGCGTACGTGGTCGCGGGGCGGCCGGCGGCCGGGGCCGTGGGGCGCCGCACCCCGCCGGGGCGCCGGCCGGGGCCCAAGGGGCCGGACGACGACGAGGACTTCCTGCGCGGGCTCTGAGCCCTCCGCGCCGGGTCCCGTGCTCTCGCGCCCGGGCCCGCGCCTGGGCCGCGGGGGACCGCGAGCACCCGCCCGGGTGACCCTCGGCGGGTGACCGGGTGCGGCGCTTGGCACGATGGACCCTCGTGCCGGACCCCGCTGAACCCCTGCCCCCCTCCCCCGTGCCCCTGCCGGCCTCCTCGCCGCCCGGGCGGCGCCCGACGGCGGCGCAGTGGGTGTCGGCCGCGCGGCCGCGCACGCTGCCGGCGGCGCTGACGCCGGTGCTGGTGGGCACGGGCGCGGCCGCCGCGCTGGGCGGGTTCGCCGCGGTGCCGGCGGTGCTGGCGCTGGTGGTGGCCCTGGCGCTGCAGGTGGGCGTGAACTACGCCAACGACTACTCCGACGGGGTGCGCGGCACGGACGCGGACCGGGTGGGGCCCTTCCGGCTGGTGGGCTCGGGGGCCGCGGAGCCGCGCACGGTGCGCGACGCGGCGTTCGCGTGCTTCGCGGTGGCCGGGCTGGCGGGGCTGGCGGTGGTGGCGCTGAGCGGGCACTGGTGGCTGCTGCTGGTGGGGGCGGCGTCGGTGGCGGCGGCCTGGTACTACACCGGCGGCAGGCGCCCGTACGGGTACGCGGGGCTGGGCGAGGTGTTCGTCTTCGTCTTCTTCGGCCTGGTCGCGGTGCTGGGCACGACGTACGTGCAGGCGGACCGCGCCGGCGGCGCGGCGCTGGCCGGGGCGTTCTGCGTGGGCCTGCTGGCGTGCGCGATCCTCGTGGCGAACAACCTGCGCGACGTGCCCACCGACGCGCTGGCGGGCAAGCGCACCCTGGCGGTGCGCCTCGGGGAGCGGCGCACCCGCCTGCTGTTCGCCGCGCTGGTCGCCGGCGGCTTCGCGGCGGCCCTGACGACGGTGCCGCGGCACCCGGCGGCGCTGCTGGTGCTGCTGGCGCTGCCGCTGGCGGTGCGGCCGCTGCGCACGGTGCTGGGCGGGGCCACGGGCCGGGACCTGATCCCGGTGCTGAAGGACACCGGGCTGCTGGAGCTGGCCGCGGGCGCCCTGCTGGCGCTGGGTCTGGCGCTCTGAGAGGGTGCGCGGCATGGGTGAGGTGGACGTGCAGGCCGACGGGGAGCACCGCTACGCGGCGACGCTGACGACCTCGGGCGGTGCCCGCTCCGAGCACGTGGTGACGTGCGACGAGGTGGTGCTGGAGCACGCCGGTGCCACGAGCGCGGAGGAGCCGGTGCTGGTGCGCCGGGTGCTGGAGGTGCTGCTGCGCGCCGCGGAGGACGCGGAGGCGTCGGGGCACGTGGCGGCGGTGCCCTCGCTGATCGACCTGCGCGAGCTGGACCGCGAGCGCCCCGAGCTGCTGCCGGGCCTGCCGCTGCGCTGAGGGCCGGCGCCGCCGGTGCACGCGCGGGGGCCCGGGACCGTGAACGGTCCCGG
>NZ_JBJLSG010000207.1:0-7390 GCF_050871925.1 Kineococcus gurbantunggutensis | reverse complement strand
CGGCGGGGACCCCGCCGGCCCGTCCCGCGCGCCGCGGGCGGGCGCGGCGGGCCCGGCGTGCCAAGATCCCCGGACGCGGGCCCGCCGGCCCGCAGCCGCCACGAGGAGGACCGGTGCCGAGCAGCAGCCCGCAGGCCACGGGGACGGACGCCGTGCGCGTCGTCGTCGTCGACGACCACTCCCTGTTCCGCCGCGGCCTGCAGATGGTCCTGTCCACCGAGGACGACATCGACGTCGTGGGCGAGGCCTCCGACGGCGCCGAGGCCGTGCGCCGGGTGGAGGAGCTGCTGCCGGACGTGGTGCTGATGGACGTGTGGATGCCGCGCCGCTCGGGCATCGACGCCTGCGCGGAGATCAAGGCGGTGGCCCCCTCCACGCGCATCCTCATGCTCACCTCCTCCGAGGAGGAGGACGACCTGTTCGGCGCCATCCGCGCCGGCGCCAACGGCTACCTGCTCAAGGACGTGCCCGCCGAGGAGGTCGCCGACGCCATCCGCGCGGTCGTCACCGGGCAGTCCCTCATCACCCCGAAGATGGCCGGGCTGCTGCTGGGGGAGTTCGCGGCCATGCGCCGGCGCGACGAGGAGCGCAGCCTCGGCGTCGTCGGCGCCCCGCGCCTGAGCCCGCGCGAGCTGGACGTGCTGCGCCTGCTGGCGCGCGGCATGGCCAACCGCGAGATCGCCGGCCAGCTCGGCATCAGCGAGAACACCGTGAAGAACCACGTGCGCAACCTGCTGGAGAAGCTGCAGCTGCACTCGCGCATGGAGGCGGTCGTCTACGCCGTGCGGGAGAAGATCGTGGAGCTGTCCTGAGCGGGCCGCTGCCGCCCCTCCCGGCGGCGGTGGAGGAGATCGGCGCCACCGAGGCGCGCCGCGCAGCGCTGGCCGCGCAGGGCTTCGCCGCGCCCCGCCCGGCGCGCCCGGGGCCCGCGCACGTGGCGCGCGTGGTCGAGCGCCTCGGCGTGGTGCAGATCGACTCCGTGAACGTGCTGTGCCGCAGCCACTACCTGCCCTTCTTCAGCCGGCTGGGGCCCTACCCGCGCGAGATGGTGGACCGCGCCGTGCACCGCCGACCGCGCCGGCTGGTGGAGTACTGGGCCCACGAGGCCTCCCTGGTCGCACCGGCCACGCACCGGCTGCTGCGCTGGCGGATGGCGCGCGCCGCGCACGACGCGTGGGGGAACGTGCGCAGCGTGGCCGTGGAGCAGCCGGAGCTGGTGCGGTCGGTGCTCGCGCACGTCGCCGCGCACGGGCCGCTCACCGCCCGCGAGGTGGAGGCCGCGCTGGCCCCGGGCGCCGGGCGCCCCGGCGACCACTGGGGCTGGAACTGGTCGGCGGTCAAGCGGGCCCTGGAGCACCTCTTCTTCGCCGGGGAGGTCTCCTCGGCCGGGCGCACCGCGCAGTTCGAGCGCCGCTACGACCTCACCGCGCGGGTGCTGCCGCCGCAGGTGGCCGCCGCCCCGGACCCGGACGAGGACGAGGCGGTGCGCGGGCTGGTCTCCCTGGCCGCGCGCGCCCTGGGGGTGGCCGGCGAGGCGAGCCTGCGCGACTACTTCCGGCTGCGCCCGGAGCAGGCGCGCCGGGCGGTGGCCGAGCTGGTCGAGGCCGGAGAGCTGGTGCCGGTGCGGGTGCGCGGGTGGGCCTCCACCCAGCGCCGCCCGGCGTACCGGCACGTGGCCGCGCGGGCGCCGCGGGTGAGCGCGCGGGCGCTGCTGACGCCCTTCGATCCGCTGGTGTGGCACCGCCCGCGCACCGAGGAGCTGTTCGGGGTGGCGGTGCGCCTGGAGTTCTACGTCCCGCGCGAGCAGCGGGTGCACGGCTACTACGTGCTGCCCTTCCTGCTGGGCGAGGACGTCGTGGCGCGCGTGGACCTCAAGGCGGACCGCGCCGCGCCCGGCGGGGTGCTGCGCGTGCTGGCGGCCTGGGCCGAGCCGGGCGCCCCGCCGGCGGCGGCCGGGGAGCTGGCCGCCGAGCTGGGCGACCTGGCGCGCTGGCTGGGGCTGGCGGCCGTGGAGGTCGCCGACCGGGGGGACCTGGCGGCCGCGCTGTCAAGGGCCGTGGGGCGTTCGGGTCACGCTCCGGGCCGCGGCTCAACGTGAGCGGCGGCGCGTCCGACACCTGAGCCGTGGACGTCTCCGAGGTGACCGCCGGGCAGGTGGCGCGCGCCAGCGACCTGCTCGAGCACGTGCTGGCGGAGCTGTCCGGCGCCGACGGCGAGCGCGAGGTGCTCACCCGCGCCGCCGCGGTGGTCGCCGACCTCGTCGACGCCGACGTCGTCGCGGTGTGCGAGGGCGGGCACGTGCACGGCGGCGTGGGGCTGGGGCAGCGCTTCCTGCCCGAGCGCGGCCTGGCGCGCGTGGTGCGCGACGGCGCGGGCACCTTCGCCGTGCCCGGCCTGGGCCGGGTGCGCGCGGTCGTGGTGGAGGTGCCCGACCTGGCGGGGGTGCGCGTGGTCGTCGGCCGCGTCGCCGACCGCGTGCAGGACGCCCCCGTCGAGCCGGCCGACCTGCGCGCGGTGCGGCTGGTGGCGCGCGTGCTCGGGCTGGTGGTGCTGGGCCGGCACGGGCGCGAGCGGGAGCGGTGGCTGCGCCAGCAGGACGCCCGCGGCGCCGCCGAGCGCAGCCGGCTGCAGCGGGCGCTGGCCCAGCGCGAGCAGGTCCTGACCACCTCGGTGCGCTTCCAGCGCGCCGTGGCCGGCCGCCGCCCCCTGCCGGAGCTGCTGCTGCAGATCGCCGCCAGTTCCTCGGAGCTGCTGGGCGCGCGGCCGGTGTCGCTGGTGCTGGCCGACCCGCGCTCGCAGATGCGCATGCGCGTGGTCGCGGCCGTGGGCGAGCCGGTGCTGGAGCCGGAGCGGGCGCTGGCGGCGACGGCCGCCCTGGACGGCCTGGGCGTGGCGGTCGGCGGCGACGGCGCCCCCGCCGCGGCGGCCGTGCACGTCAACGGCCGCGCGGTGGGCGCCCTGGTGGTGGGCACCGGCGAGGGGCCGCTGGACGCGGTGGGCGCCACGGTGCTGCGCGCCTTCGCCGAGCACGCCAGCACGGCGCTGAGCCACGCCGACACGGTGCGCGCGGTGGAGGTCGCCTCCACGGACGACCTGACGAACCTGCCCAACCGGGCGACGCTGCTGCGCCACCTGGAGGTGGCGCTGCGCGCGGCGGCCTCCGACGGGCTGGGCACGGCCGTGCTGTTCGTGGACCTGGACGGCTTCAAGGCCGTCAACGACGCGCTGGGCCACGCCGCCGGCGACGAGGTGCTGGGCCGCGTGGCGCGCCGGCTGCGCCGCTGCCTGCGCGGGGACGACTTCGCCGCCCGCCTGGGCGGGGACGAGTTCGCCGTGGTGGTGCGCGGGCACGAGCCGGAGCGCGCCGCGCGGCGGCTGGCCGACCGGGTGCGCGGGGAGCTGACCGCGCCGGTGGAGGTGGACGGGCGCCGCGTGCGGGTGGGCGCCAGCATCGGCGTGGCGGTGGGCGCGCCGGAGCTGGGGGCCGCGGAGCTGCTGCGCCGCGCCGACAGCGCCATGTACCGGGCCAAGGCGCAGGGGCAGGCGGCCGAGGACGGCGCGCCGGGCGGCACCGTCGCGGTCTTCGAGGCGGGCGCGCACGACGCGGACGTGCTGCGCCGGCAGCTGGAGCAGGACCTGCAGCGGGCGGTGGCCGAGCGGGAGTTCGAGCTCGTCTACCAGCCGGTGGTGCGCCTGTCCGACGGCTCCGTGGTCGGGGTGGAGGCGCTGCTGCGCTGGCGGCACCGCACGCGCGGGCTGCTGGAGCCGGGCGCCTTCCTGGTGGGCGCCGAGCGCTCCCCGGCGGTGGACGAGCTGTGGCGGTGGGTCCTGCGCTCGGCGTGCGCGCGCGCGGCGCTGTGGCGCCGGCAGGTGCCGCAGCTGTCGCTGACGGTGAACCTGTCGGTGCAGCACGCCCTGTCGCGTTCGGGCGCCGACGACGTGCTGGCCGCGCTGACGGCCTCCGGCCTGGAGCCGGGCGCGCTGGTGCTGGACGTGCCGGCGCGGGTGCTGGAGGCGGACCCGGACGTGCTGGCGGCGCGGCTGGAGCGGCTGCGCGCGACCGGCGCGCGCCTCGTGCTGGACGACTTCGCGGCGGCCGACGCGGTGGGCGAGGGCCCCGGCGGCCCCTCGCTGGCGCCGCTGCGGCGCCTGCCGGTGGACGGGCTGAAGCTGCACGGCTCGCTGGTGGCGGAGCTGGACGGCGCGCGGGGCCCGCGCGCGGCGGCGGCGGTGCGCGCGCTGTGCGAGCTGGGGGCGGCGCTGGACCTGGGGGTCGTGGCCGAGGGGGTGGAGCGCGTCGAGCAGGTCCGGCTGCTGCGCGAGGCCGGCTGCTCGCTGGCGCAGGGGCTGCTGCTGGGCCCGCCGCGGGCCGCCGGGGAGGTGCCGGCCGTGCTGGGCGCCGTGGGCGCGGTGGTGGCGGACCTGCTCGCGCCGGGGACCGACGCCCCGGGGACCGAGGCCCCGGGGAGCGGTGCCCCCGACCCCGCGGCCCCGGTGCCGGTGCGGGCGGTGCCCCCGCGCGACGTGCGCCGGCTGCTGGGCCGGACGGGCTGAGCCCGCCGCGCCGCCGGGTGCGCGCCGGGTGCGCGGTGGGTGAGGGGCGGGCGACCGTGCGCGACCGGACCGGTCCGTCCGTGCACCGCCGACGGCCCCGCCGTCGGTAGACTGCTCCCGTGCCAGCCATCGTCGAGAAGGTCCTCCGCGCCGGCGAGGGCCGCGTCGTCAAGCGCCTCCAGCGCATCGCGGAGCAGGTCAACGCGATCGAGGACGACTTCACGTCCATGAGCGACGCCGAGCTGCGCGGCGAGACGGACCGCTTCAAGGAGCGCCTCGCCAAGGGCGAGTCGCTGGACGACCTGCTGCCCGAGGCCTTCGCGGTGGTCCGCGAGGCCGCCCGGCGCACCCTGGGTCAGCGGCACTTCGACGTGCAGCTCATGGGCGGCGCCGCCCTGCACCAGGGCAACATCGCCGAGATGCGCACGGGCGAGGGCAAGACCCTCGTGGCCACGCTGCCGGCCTACCTCAACGCCCTGACCGGCAAGGGCGTGCACGTCATCACCGTCAACGACTTCCTCGCCGAGTACCAGAGCGAGCTCATGGGGCGCGTCTACCGCTTCCTGGGCATGAGCAGCTCCTGCATCCTGTCGCGCATGCGCCCGGACGAGCGGCGCGAGGCCTACGCCGCGGACATCACCTACGGCACGAACAACGAGTTCGGCTTCGACTACCTGCGCGACAACATGGCGTGGAGCACCACCGAGATGGTGCAGCGCGGCCACCACTTCGCGATCGTCGACGAGGTCGACTCCATCCTCATCGACGAGGCGCGCACCCCGCTGATCATCTCCGGCCCGGCCGACCAGCCGACCAAGTGGTACACCGAGTTCGCCAAGATCGTCCGGCAGCTGACGGTGGACGTCGACTACGAGGTCGACGAGAAGAAGCGCACGATCGGCATCCTGGAGTCGGGCATCGAGAAGGTCGAGGACCTGCTCGGGATCGACAACCTCTACGAGAGCGTCAACACCCCGCTCATCGGCTTCCTCAACAACGCCGTCAAGGCCAAGGAGCTGTTCAAGCGGGACAAGGACTACGTCGTCTCCCCCAAGGGCGAGGTCCTCATCGTCGACGAGCACACCGGCCGCATCCTCGCCGGGCGCCGCTACAACGAGGGCATGCACCAGGCCATCGAGGCCAAGGAGGGCGTGCCGATCCAGAACGAGAACCAGACGCTGGCCACGATCACCCTGCAGAACTTCTTCCGCATGTACGACAAGCTCTCGGGCATGACGGGCACGGCCATGACCGAGGCCGCGGAGTTCCACCAGATCTACAAGCTCGGCGTCGTCTCCATCCCCACGAACCGCCCCGCCGTGCGCGTGGACCAGCCCGACCTGGTCTACAAGAACGAGCCGGCGAAGTTCGCCGCGGTCGTGGAGGACATCGCCGAGCACCACGCCACCGGCCAGCCGGTCCTCGTCGGCACCACGAGCGTGCAGAAGAGCGAGTACCTCTCCACCCTGCTCACCAAGGCGGGCGTCGAGCACAACGTCCTCAACGCCAAGCAGCACGAGCGCGAGGCCTCGATCGTCGCGCAGGCCGGGCGCAAGGGCGCGGTCACCGTCGCCACCAACATGGCCGGCCGCGGCACCGACATCATGCTGGGCGGCAACGCCGAGTTCCTGGCCGTGGCGGCCATGAAGGAGCGCGGCCTGGACCCGGACGAGTCGCCGGAGGAGTACGAGGCCACCTGGCCGGACGTGCTCAAGCAGGCCCAGGACTCCGTCAAGGCCGAGCACGACGAGGTCCGCGACCTCGGCGGCCTGTACGTGCTGGGCACCGAGCGGCACGAGTCGCGCCGCATCGACAACCAGCTGCGCGGGCGCTCCGGCCGCCAGGGCGACCCGGGGGAGTCCCGCTTCTACCTCTCCCTCACCGACGACCTGATGCGCCTGTTCAACGCGGCGCTGGTGGAGTCCTTCCTGACCCGCACGGGCATCCCGGAGGACGTGCCGATCGAGTCGAAGATGGTCTCGCGGGCCATCCAGAGCGCCCAGGGCCAGGTCGAGGGCCGCAACTTCGAGATCCGCAAGAACGTCCTGAAGTACGACGACGTCCTCAACCGCCAGCGCGAGGTCATCTACGCCGAGCGCCGCAAGGTGCTCGAGGGCGAGGACCTGCACGAGCAGATCCGCCACTTCATCGACGACACGGTCACCGCGTACGTCGTGCAGGCCACCGGCAAGGGCTTCGGCGAGGACTGGGACCTCGAGGGCCTGTGGGAGGCGCTGCGCAGCCTGTACCCGGTCTCGGTGACGCCCGAGGAGGTCGTGGAGGCCGCCGGCGGCCGCGGCAACCTCACCGTCGAGCGCCTGCTCGAGGAGATGCGCGCCGACGCGCAGTCCTGCTACGACGCCCGCGAGGAGCAGCTGACGGCGCCGGTCCTGCGCGACCTGGAGCGCCGCGTGGTCCTGTCGGTGCTGGACCGCAAGTGGCGCGAGCACCTCTACGAGATGGACTACCTGCAGGAGGGCATCGGCCTGCGGGCGATGGCCCAGCGCGACCCGCTCGTGGAGTACCAGCGCGAGGGCTACCAGCTCTTCGTGGCGATGACCGACGCCATCAAGGAGGAGTCGGTCGGCTACCTGTTCTCGCTGCAGGTCCAGCCCGCCCCGCAGGCCGGCGCCCCCGCGGTGGCGCCCGGCTTCGAGCCGCCCGCGCCGCGCCAGCAGCTGCAGTACACCGCGCCCACCGCGGAGGGCGACGTGGAGGTCCACGCCGGCGACGCCTCCAGCACGGACGCCCCCGGCGGCAACCGCGCCCAGCGCCGCGCCGCCGAGCGCGAGCGCAGCGCCGACTGAGGTCCCCGCGCGCCGCGGGCGCGCGGCAC
>NZ_JBJLSG010000206.1:0-7455 GCF_050871925.1 Kineococcus gurbantunggutensis | reverse complement strand
AAAAGAACCCCCACATATAAAGACAGCACACCAAAGGACACCCCCCCCCCGGGGGGGGGGGGGGCCCCCCCCCCCCCCCCCCCCCCCCCCCCCCCCCCCCCCCCCCGCAACGCATCGGAGAACCACGTGAACCGCACGCAGGCCACGCGCCGCTCGTTCCTCACCGCGGCGCTGGCCGCCCCGCTGACCGCCTCCGCGCTGGCCTCGTGCGGGTCCTCGGGCCCGGGCGGGTCCGCCGACGGCGCGAGCATGTGGATCCTCACCGGTCAGCCGGGGGAGGGCATCCGCACCGCCGCCGTCGAGGCCTTCAACGAGGCCAACCCCGACAGCACGATCGCCCTGTCGGCCTTCCAGAACGACGCCTACAAGTCGAAGATCCGCACCGCCATCGGTGCGGGCCAGGCGCCGACGATCCTGCCGAGCTGGGGCGGGGGCGGGCTGCGCGACTACGTGCGCAACGGCAAGGTCGAGGACCTCACCGGTTTCTTCACCGAGAACGCCGCCCTCAAGGACAGGCTCTTCGCCAGCGCCTTCGCCGCCGCCACCGTGGACGGCAAGATCTACGCCTTCCCGTGCGAAGCGGTCACCCCGATCGTCCTGTACCACAACAAGACGCTCTTCGAGCAGGTCGGCGCTCAGCCGCCGACGACGTGGGACGAGCTCATGGCGCTGGTCCCCGTCTTCAACGACGCCGGCATCGCGCCCTTCTCCCTGGGCGGGCAGTCGCGCTGGACGAACATGATGTGGCTGGAGTACCTCTACGACCGCATCGGCGGCGCGGAGCTCTTCCAGTCCATCTACGACGGCCAGCCGGGCGCCTGGTCCCAGCCGGCGTCGCTGGACGCCCTGACGAAGGTGCAGGACCTCGTCCGCGCCGACGGCTTCGTCGACGGCTTCGCCTCGATCGCGGCGGACTCCAACGCCGACCAGGCCCTGCTGTACACCGGCAAGGCGGCGATGATGCTGCACGGGGCGTGGACCTACGGCTCCATGAAGGAGGCCGGCGGCGACTTCGTCACCGGCGGGCACCTGGGCTACACCACCTTCCCCGTGGTCACCGGCGGCAAGGGCGACCCGACCGCCACCGTGGGCAACCCCTCCGGCTACTACGCGGTGTCCGCCTCGGCCTCCGAGGAGGCCAAGGCCACCGCGCAGAAGTTCTTCAGCGACACCCTCGTCGGGGAGGCCACCACGAAGGCGTGGATCGAGTCGGGCTCGGTGCCCATCGTCATCGGCGCCGACGAGCAGTTCGGCGGCTCGGAGGACGCCGACTGGCTGCAGTTCGTCTACGACCTCGCCTCGGGTGCCGCGACGTTCCAGCAGTCCTGGGACCAGGCCCTGGCGCCGGCGGCCGCCGACGCGCTGCTGGAGAACATCGAGGCGCTGTTCAACCTCACGGTGACGCCCCAGCAGTTCGCCGACGCGATGAACGCCACCACCGGGTCCTGACCCGCCGCCGGCGCGCCGGGACCGGTGGCGCCCCACCCCAGGAGGGCAGCACGTGCAGGTCCTGGCCCCCGTCCGGCTCGACCGCGACGGCGCCGGGGACGTCGAGGACGCCTCGATCCTCTTCGAGGACCCCGACCACCCTGGCGCCGAGCGGTTGCTGCGCAACGTCACCGTCCCCACGCTGACCCCCCACCTGCCCGACCCGGCCACGCGCACCGGCGCCGCGGTGGTCGTCGCCCCCGGCGGCGCCCTGCACCTGCTGGCGGTCGACAACGAGGGCACGCACGTGGCCCGGCGGCTCGCCGAGCACGGCGTCGCCGCCTTCGTGCTGCGGTACCGCCTGGCCCCGACCCCGGTCGAGGACGCGCGGTTCGCCGCCTTCGCCCGGCACCGCCTGGGCGACCGCGCCTACCTCGCCGACACCTCGCGGGCCCTGCGCTCCTCCGCGCTGGCCGACGGCGGCGCGGCCGTGCGCACCGTGCGCGAGCGCGCCGCCGAGTGGGGCGTGGACCCCGACCGCACCGGCGTGCTCGGGTTCTCCGCCGGCGCGTACGTGGCGCTGGTGACCGCCCTGGACGGGACCGAGGCCGAGCGGCCCTCGTTCCTGGCGCCGGTCTACCCGGCCTGGTGGGACGAGCTGGTGCTGCCGCGGCCGGCGCCGCCGATGTTCCTGGCGTGGGCCGAGGACGACCAGCTCGGCGACGTCGTCGTCGGCTCCTGCCTGCGCCTGCGCGACGCCTGGCAGCGGGCCGGGGTGCCGGTCGAGGCGCACGCCTACCCCGACGGCGGGCACGGCTTCGGCGTCCGCGCGCAGGGCACCTCCTCGGACGGGTGGTTCAGCGCCTTCCTGCGCTGGACGGCCGCCCGCGGGCGCTGACCGCCTCGCGCGGGGCGGGCGCGCCGCCGCCGGCGGGCGGCGGGGCCGGACGGCCCAGGTGGTACCCCTGCCCGTGCGAGACGTCCAGCTCGCGCAGGCAGTCCAGCTCCTCGGCGCTCTCGACGCCCTCGGCGACCACGTGCGCGCCGGTCCGGTGCGCGAAGGTGGTCAGGGAGGCGGCCAGCGCCCGGCGCGTGGGGTCGCGGTGCACGTCGCGGATCAGGCTCGTGTCCAGCTTGATGAAGTCCGGCTCCAGGGCCAGGACGTGGCGCGTGCTGGCGAACCCGGCACCGGCGTCGTCCACGGCGATGCGCAGCCCGGCGGCGCGCAGCGGGCCCAGCCGGTGCAGCAGGCCGGGGTAGTCCTGCACCGCCTCGTGCTCGGTGATCTCCAGCACCAGGGCCTCCAGCCGGTGCCCCTCCAGCGCCCGCACCAGGGCGGGGGAGGCGGCCAGGGCGGGGCTGACGTTGATCGAGAGGAACCCGGCGGTGCCGCTCGCCGCGCCGTCCCCGCCGCCGGGGCGCAGGTCCAGCGCCGCGCGCACCGCCGCCAGCTCCAGCCGCTCCCCGGCGCCCACCCGGGCGGCCTCGGCGAACCAGGTCCGCGGCGTCCCGGCGGGGAAGCGGCTGAGGGCCTCGACGCCCACGGTCCGCAGGCCGGCCAGCTCCACGATCGGCTGGTACACCGGGCGCGGCCCGCCGGTGCGGTGCAGCTCCTCCAGGCGCGCCAGCACCGAGCGCCGCTCGCGGGCCTGCTCCTGGTCGCGGGCGACCAGCTCGCCCAGCGCCTCGGCGAGGATCTCCAGCACGCCCGCGTCGCGCGGGCGCAGCTCGGGCTGCGGCGTGCTCGACAGCGCGCACAGGGTGCCGTAGAGGGTGCCGTCGCCCAGGCGCACCGGCACGCCGACGTAGGCGCCGATGCCCAGCGCGCCGGTGATGGGCAGCGGCCCGGTCACCGGGTGCGCGGCGGCGTCGGGGACGACCGGTTCGAGCCGGCCCTCGAGCACGCGCTGGCAGTAGGTGCCGGCGCGCTCGGCGCTGAACCCGCGCGGGTCGCGCACGCCGGGGGCGGTGGCCACGTGGCGCAGCGTCCAGGTGTCGCCGTGGAACTGCGCCAGCACCGCGGTGTCCACCCCGAGCTGGCGCCGGGCGGCGTCCAGCAGGCGGTCGATGCGCCTGCTCAGGTCGGCGTCCCCGACGGGTTCGGGGTGGACCTCCAGCAGGTCGCCCAGGTCACCGAGTTCACCGAGTTCGCCGGGGTCGCCGGGACCGCCGGGACCGCCGCCCGCGGGAGCGCCGGCGCCGCCGCGCACCCCGTGCCGGCCCGCGGCCCGCGCCTGGCCCGCGCGGGCGGTCTTGTCGGCGTACATGGCCGCGTCCGCCTCGGCCCAGGCGGTGCTCAGGCCCGCGGCCGCGCGGCGGGTGGCCGCGCCCAGCGAGGCCCGCACCCCGGCCGCCGCCAGCCCCTCGCGCAGGCGGGCCAGCACCGCGGCCGCCGCCGCGCGGTGCGCGTCGGGCAGCAGGGCGGCGAACTCGTCCCCGCCCAGGCGCGCCAGGACGTCCTCGGGGCGCAGGTGGGCGCCGAGCACCTGCGCGGCGCGCACGATCAGCGCGTCGCCGGCCTGGTGCCCGCGGGTGTCGTTGAGCTCCTTGAGCCCGTCCAGGTCCAGCACGAGCACCGAGGCGGTCGAGCCCAGCCGGCGCGCCCGGGCCTCCTCCGCCGCCAGCGCCGCGTCCCAGGCGCGGCGGTTGCCGACCCCGGTCAGCGCGTCGCGCTCGGCGACCGCCTCGGCCCGCTCGGCGCGGCGCGCCTCCTGCTCCAGGCGCAGCTCGTAGCTGAGCACGGTGGCCAGCAGGTCCGCGGCCAGCTCCACGTCGGGCAGCTGCAGCTCCACGGCGGGGTCCACCGCCTCGCGGGCGCCGGCGCACAGCGTGCCCAGCACGGTGCCGTCCGGGCCGGTCAGCGGCACCGAGACGTAGGAGCGCCAGGGGAACCCGGTGGCCCGCAGCGCGTGCGCCCAGCCCGGCTCCCGCTCCACGTGCGTGGAGAAGCGCGGGGCGTCCCCGGCCACCACCGCGCCGCAGAAGGTGTCGCCCCAGGCCATGACGTCGCCGGCGCGCATGCCGACCCGCCCGCCGTCCAGGGCCGAGAGGACCACGTAGTCCTCGCCGTCGCGGCGGGCCACGGCCCAGGTGTCCAGCCCGATGCGCTCGTGCAGGCGCTTGAGGGTGGCGGCGGCCGCGGTGCCGAAGTCGCTGACGGGCACGGGCGCGGGCGCGGGGGAGGGCGGCGCGGTTCCTGCCTCGCGGTGCACGGGGTCCCATCGGCACCCGGCACCGCCGGCTTGAGCCCGCCGGGCGGCTCGCCCCGCGACCGCCGCGCACGCGGGGCCCGCCGCGCTCCGCGGGGGCCCCGCGTCGCGGCGCCTCAGCCCTGGCGCGCCTTCCAGCGCGGGTTGCGCTTGTTGACGACGTGGACCTTGCCGCGCCGGCGCACGACGATCGAGCCCTCCTTCTGCTTCAGGCTCTTCAGGGACGCGCGGACCTTCACCGTCGGCCTCCCGCGCCCGTGGTCCCCGACCGCCGCTCGCACCGGTGGTGCGTGCTCGGCCGGTGCGTGCTCGGCGCGCTCACCAGCTGGACTTCGTCACGCCGGGCAGCTCCCCGGCGTGCGCCATCTCGCGCAGGCGGATCCGCGAGATCCCGAAGGCGCGCAGGTTCCCGCGCGGGCGCCCGTCGACGGCGTCGCGCTGGCGGACCCGGGTGGGGCTGGCGTCGCGCGGCAGGCGCTGCAGGGCCAGCTGCGCGGCGGCGCGCTCCTCCCGGCTGGCGCGCACGTCGACCGCGGTGCGCTTGAGGGCCGCGCGGCGCTCGGCGTGGCGGGCGACCACGGCCTTGCGCTGCTCGTTCTTGGCGATCTTGCTCTTCTTGGCCACGGCTCAGCGCTCCTCGCGGAAGTCGACGTGGCGGCGCAGCACGGGGTCGTACTTGCGGATCACCATGCGGTCGGGGTCGTTGCGGCGGTTCTTGCGGGTGACGTAGGTGTAGCCGCTGCCGCCGGTGGAGCGCAGCTTGACCACCGGGCGCACGTCCTGGGACTTCGCCATCAGAACCTCTCCCCCCGCCGGCGCAGGTCGGCCAGGACGGCCTCGATGCCCCGCCTGTCCACGGTCTTGATGCCGCGCGCGGAGAGGGTCAGCGTGACCGTGCGCCCCAGCGAGGGCACGAAGTACTTCTTGCGCTGGACGTTGGGGTCGAAGCGCCGGCTGGTGCGCCGGTGCGAGTGCGAGACGGTCTTGCCGAAGCCGGGGACGGCTCCGGTGACCTGGCAGCGGGCGGACATGCCTGACTCCCTGCGGTGGTGGACGTGGACCCGGGCACCCTACTACTGAGAATGAGTACCATCATTGAAGGGGGTCCGGCGGGTCGCGCCGACCTCCCGGGGCGGGCCGGTGGGCTGCTACGGTCGGCGACAATCGAGAACTGTTCTCACGAGGAGTGGATGTGCCCCCCTTCCCCCCGCCCCCCGTCCCGGGTCCGCCCGCGCCCTCCGGGTCCTCCTCGCCGCTGCCCGTCTGCGTCGTGGCCTCCGTGGACCCGGTGCTGCGCGACGTGGTCACCGCCTCGGTGCTGTGCGACGTGCCCGGCGCGGTGGTGCTGCGCTACGACGTCGACCTCGGCGGCCCCGCCGGCGCCCCCGGGCTGCGCCGGGTGGTCGCCGACCTCTCGGGCGTGGTGGAGGACGTGCTGGTGCCGCTGCAGGACGGGTGCCCGGACTGCGCCCAGCGCGAGGACGTGCTGGTGACGGTCGCGGCCGTCGCCGCCTCGGGCCGCTGGAGCCTGCTGGTGCTCGCGCTGCCGGTGGGCGCCGAGCCCACGCCGCTGGTGCAGGCCCTGGCCGTCGAGCAGGACGACCCCGAGGACCCCCGCGGCGCCCGGGCCGTCACCGTGCGCAGCGTGGTCGCCGCCGTCGGCGCGGGCACGTTCGCGCAGGACCTGCTGGGCGACGCGCTGCTCGGCGAGCGCGCCCTGGCCTGCGGCCGCGACGACGAGCGCGCCGTCGGCGAGGCCCTGGCCCACCAGCTCGACGAGGCCGACCTGGTCCTGACCGACGTCCCCGCGGGCGCGCACGCGCAGGCGCTGCTGCGCCACCTGTGCGGGCCGGGCGTGCCGGTCTCCACCGTGGAGCAGACCCACGGCGCCGCGTTGGCCGCGGCGCTGCGCACCGCCCCCGGCGCCGGCCCGCGCACCGACCTGCGCGCCGCGCGGCACCCGGGCGTCCCCGACGGGGACGGGGTGTGGACGCTGGAGCTCACCTCCCCGCGCGCCCTGCACCCCGGGCGGCTGCTGGAGCGCATCGAGGACCTGGGCGCCGGGCGGCTGCGCGCCCGCGGGGTGTTCTGGCTGCCCACCCGCCCGGACACCGTCTGCGCCTGGGACGGCGCCGGCGGGCAGCTCAGCATCGGGGACCTGGGCACCTGGGGCCCGGGGGAGCGGCGCACCCGCCTGGTGGTCACCGGCACCGAGCCGGACGAGCGCGACCGGCTGCGCCGGGCGTTCGCCGCCGTGCTGGCCACCGAGGCCGAGGAGGCGCGCTGCGAGCGCGAGCGCGTCGCGCTGCCCGGCGACGGCGCGCCCGAGGACGGTTTCGAGCCGTGGCTGGGCTCCGCGTGCGGGGACCGGGACGAGGCCGACCTGGTCGCGGACTGACCGCGAGCGGGCGCACCGGGAGGGGCGGGCGCGTGGGGGAACTGCTGGAGGAGCGGGTGGAGGAGCGGGTGGACGAGCGCGTGAGCGGGGTCGCGGAGCTCTTCGACCGCGCCGCGGCGGACTTCACCGGCCGGCTGGGCGTGCGCGGGCTGCACGGGGTGCGGGTGGAGGTGGTGCCGCACGCGGTGCCCGCCACCGCCGAGGCGCTGTGGGCGCTGGTGCTCGGCTCCGGGTTCCGCGCCCTGCTGCGGGGGCTGGACGCGGCCGCCGTGGAGGCGGTGCGCGAGGAGCACCTCGGCGCGCTCGCGGGCGGCCCGCCGGTCGACGCCACCACCCTGGTCGGCGTCGGCCTCGCCCCCGGCGGGGGGGGGGGGCCCGCGGGGGGGGCGGGGGCGGCGCCGGGGCCCTGGGCCCCGCCGG
>NZ_JBJLSG010000205.1:0-7475 GCF_050871925.1 Kineococcus gurbantunggutensis | reverse complement strand
GGGGCCGCCCCCGCGAGGGAGCGGCCCCGTCGCGCAGCGGGGGGCGTCAGCCCTGCTGCTCGGCGATCTCCGCCTTGGCCGTCAGCGCCGGGGACTGCTCGCCCTCGGCGACCGGCACCTCCTGCCAGGTGATCGAGGCCGCCCGGCCGGCGGCCAGGACGTCGGCCTCGGCGCGCGCGGCGGCGGCGATCACGTCGGCGGGCCCGTAGACCGTGGCCGCGCCCAGGGGGTTCTTCTGGGAGACCTTCGCCTCGCTCTTGACCTTGCGCAGCGCCGACAGCGCCTGGCCGGCGCCGCGCAGCACGCCCCGGGCGCCGGTGTCCGCGGCGGCCGGGCCGAGCTCGTCGACCGCGGGCCAGGCGGCGGTGTGCACCGAGCCGTCCTGCCACCAGGACCACACCTCCTCGGCGGCGAAGGGCAGGAACGGCGCGAACAGGCGCAGCAGGGTGCGCAGCGCGATCGCGGCGGTGGCCCGGGCGGAGGCCTGCGCCTGCTCGCCGCGCGCGCCGTAGGCGCGGTCCTTGACCAGCTCCACCCAGTCGTCGCAGAAGGTCCAGAAGAACCGCTCGGCGGCCTCGAGGGCGGCGGCGTGGTCGTAGCGCTCGAAGGCGTCGGTGGCGGTGCGCACCACCTGCGCCAGGTCCACCAGGACGCTGGCGTCCAGCGCCTCGGTGACCGCGGCCGGGTCGGCGGCGGTGCCGCGCTCGACGCCCAGGCCGAGCACGAACTTGGAGGCGTTGAGCAGCTTCATCGCCAGGCGGCGGCCGATCTTCATCTGGCCGGTGTCGAAGGTGGCGTCGGTGCCCAGGCGCGAGGACGCCGCCCAGTAGCGCACCGCGTCGGAGCCGAACTCCTCCAGCAGCGCCAGCGGGGTGACGACGTTGCCCTTGGACTTGGACATCTTCTTGCGGTCGGGGTCGAGGATCCACCCGGACAGCGCGGTGCGCGCCCACGGCAGCCCGCCGGTCTCCAGGTGCGAGCGCACCACGGTGGAGAACAGCCAGGTGCGGATGATGTCCTGCCCCTGCGGGCGCAGGTCCATGGGGAAGACGCGCCGGTACAGGTCCTCGTCGCGCTCCCAGCCGCCGGCCAGCTGCGGGGTCAGCGAGGAGGTGGCCCAGGTGTCCATGACGTCGGGGTCGGCGGTGAAGCCGCCGGGCGCGCCGCGCTGGGACTCCTCGTAGCCCGGGGCGGTCTCCGAGGCCGGGTCCACCGGCAGCGCGGACTCCTCGGGCAGGATCGGGTCGTCGTAGCGGGGGGCGCCGTCCTCGCCCAGGGGGTACCACACGGGGAAGGGCACGCCGAAGAAGCGCTGCCGGGAGATCAGCCAGTCGCCGTTGAGGCCCGAGACCCAGTGGTCGTAGCGGTGCTTCATGTGCCCGGGGTGCCAGGCGAGCTGCTCGCCGCGCTCCAGCAGCGCCGAGCGCAGCTCGGCGTCGCGGCCGCCGTTGCGCAGGTACCACTGGCGGGTGGTGACGATCTCGAGGGGGCGGTCGCCCTTCTCGTAGAACTTCACCGGGTGCACGATCCTCTTCGGCTCGCCGACCATCGCGCCGGACTCGCGCAGCGCCGCGACGACCTTCTCCTGCGCGGTGTGCACGGTGGCGCCGGCGATCTCGGACCACAGCGCCTCGCCGGGGCCGCCGGCGATCCACTCGGGCGTCTCGCGCACCAGCCGGCCGTCCCAGCCGATGACGGCGCGGGTGGGCAGCTGCAGCTCGCGCCACCAGGTGACGTCGGTGGTGTCGCCGAAGGTGCAGATCATGGCGATGCCCGAGCCCTTGTCGGGCTCGGCGAGGCGGTGCGCCACCACGGGCACCTCCACCCCGAACAGCGGCGAGCGCACCGTGGAGCCGAACAGCGGCTGGTAGCGCTCGTCGTCCGGGTGCGCCACCAGGGCCACCACGGCGGGGATGAGCACCGGGCGGGTGGTCTCGATGAAGACGGGCTCGCCGCCGCCGGTGCGCTCGAACGCCACCCGGTGGTAGGCGCCCTCGCGCTCGCGGTCCTCCAGCTCGGCCTGGGCGACGGCGGTGCGGAAGGTGGTGTCCCACAGGGTGGGCGCCTCGGCCGCGTACGCCTCGCCGCGGGCGAGGTTGCGCAGGAACGCGCGCTGCGCGGTGGCGCGGGCGTCCGCGGAGATCGTGGAGTAGGTGTGCGCCCAGTCCACCGACAGGCCCAGGCGGCGCCACAGCGACTCGAAGACCTGCTCGTCCTCGGCGGTGAGGCGCTCGCACAGCTCCACGAAGCCGCGGCGGGAGACCTGCACGAAGTCGCGGTCGTTCTTCGGCGCCTTCTCCGGCGGGGTGAAGGAGGGGTCGTACGGCAGCGCGGGGTCGCAGCGCACGCCGTAGTAGTTCTGCACGCGGCGCTCGGTGGGCAGGCCGTTGTCGTCCCAGCCCATCGGGTAGAAGACGGACTTGCCGCGCATGCGCTGGAAGCGGGCCACCACGTCGGTGTGGGTGTAGCTGAAGACGTGCCCGATGTGCAGCGAGCCGGACACCGTCGGCGGCGGGGTGTCGATGGAGTACACGTCGGCGCGCTCGGCGGTGCGGTCGAAGGCGTAGGTGCCCGCCTCCTGCCAGGCGGGGGCCCAGCGCTCCTCCAGCCCGTCCACGGTGGGGCGGTCGGGGACGGAGACGCCGGCGGCGGAGCCGTGGGGGGGCTGCGGGGACGGGGGCGCGGTGCTGGCGTCGGACATGCCCCCATCATCCCGCAGACCGCGGCGCTGAAGAGCGCGCCCCGGTGCGCCGATGCTCCACCGTGCCCCCACGTGCGCGACGGCCGCCGGCGTGGGCCGGCTTCCTCGTCGTCGGCGCCGCCGCCGCCACCGCCTGCCTGCTCGCGGACGGCGTGGCCTACGGCGTGGCCTTCGCCGCCGTCAGCCTCGCCGGGGCGCTGGCGGTGGTGGTCGGCACGCTGCGGCACCGCCCGCGCCGCCCGCGCGCCTGGTGGCTGCTGGCGGCCGGCACCGGCCTGTGGGCGGCCGGGGACCTGAGCTACTCCGTCCTGTACGACCTGCTCGGCTCGCAGGCCCACCCCGCCCTGCCGGACCTCTTCTACCTGGCGGCGTACCCGGCGCTGGGCGCCGGGCTGCTGCGGCTGGCCCGCGACGCGCACCCGGCGCGCGACGCGGAGGGCGTGCTGGACGCCACCACCCTGGCGGTGGGGGCCGGCGTGCTCTCGTGGAGCTTCCTGCTGCGCCCGGTGCTCGGCGAGGTGCACGAGGACCCGCTGGGGGCGCTGGTGACGGCGTGCTACCCGGTGGGCGACGTGTTCCTGCTGGCCGTGCTGGGCCGCCTGCTGCCCGTCGCCGGGACCCGCTCGCCCAGCTTCCGCCTGCTGGTCGGCGGGGTGCTGCTGATGCTGCTGGCCGACGCGGGCTTCCAGCTCGCGGCGGCCGCGGTCGACGACGACGGCTCGCTGCTGGACCCGGCCTGGCTGGGCGCCTACCTGCTGTGGGGCGCGGCGGCCCTGCACCCCTCGATGCGCCGGCTGTCCGACCCGGCGCCGGCGGCGGGGGAGCTGGGCCGCGCCCGGCTGCTGCTGCTGGCCGGCGCCAGCCTGCTGGCCCCGGGCACCCTGGCGCTGCAGCTGCTGCTGGGGCAGGAGCCGGGGGCGTGGTCCTTCGTCCTGTCCTCCACGGTCCTGTTCCTGCTGGTGGTGGCGCGGCTGTGGACGCTGCTGGGCCGGCTGCGCGCGCAGACCGCCCAGCTGGCGGACCTGGCCCGCACCGACGCGCTGACCGGCCTGCCCAACCGCCGCAGCGCCGACGAGCACCTGGACCGGGCGGCCGGGCGCGCGGACGCCGGCGGTGCCCCGCTGGCGCTGGCGCTGCTGGACCTGGACCGCTTCAAGCAGTTCAACGACGCCTTCGGCCACCCGGCGGGCGACGCGCTGCTGGCCGGTGCGGCCGCCGCGTGGCGCGCGCAGCTGTCCGGGACGGGGGTGCTGCTGGCCCGCTGGGGCGGGGAGGAGTTCCTCGTGGCGGCCGAGGGCCCGCACGCCGCGGACCTGCCGGGGCTGCTGCAACGGCTGCGCGCGGTGGTGCCCGGGGGGCGGTCCTTCTCCGCTGGGGTGGCGCACCGCGCCGCCGGCGAGCCCGTGGCGGCGGTGCTGGCGCGGGCCGACGCGGCCCTGTACGCCGCCAAGGCCGCCGGCCGCGGCTGCACCCGCACCGCCCGCACCGGTCCCGCCGACCGCGCCGACCCCGCCGACCGCACCGACCGCGCGGTCCCCGGGGCGCGGGGCGACGTGCGCGCGCGGGGGTGAAGGCGGGCGCCCGGCGCGCCGATGCTCCACCGTGGTCCCGCGTCCGTCCCGTCCGCCCGCGTGGGCCGGCTACCTGGTGGTCGCCGGCCTGCTGTCCGTGGTTTGCGTGTGCCTGCGCGGCACCGCCCACGACGTGCTGCTGAGCTGCGTGAGCGCCTCCAGCGCCGTGGCCGTCGCGGTGGGTGCGCGCCTGCACCGGCCGGTGCGGGCGGGCGCGTGGTGGTGCATGGCCGCCGGGATGGGCTGCTGGGCGCTGGGCGACGCGCTCTTCACCCTCGTCTACGACGTCCTGGGCTCGCAGGCGTACCCCGCCCCGCCCGACGTCGCCTACCTGCTGGCCTACCCGCTGCTGGGGGCCTCGCTGCTGTCGCTGGCGCGGCGGGCGCGCCCGGGCCAGGACCTCGAGGGCGTGATCGACGCCACGATCCTGTCGGTGGGCGCGGGGCTGATCTCGTGGACGTTCCTGCTGCGCCCGGCGCTGAGCTCCCTGGGCGACGACCTGCTCGGCGGCGCCGTCAGCGCCGCCTACCCGGTCGGCGACGTCTTCGTCCTGGCGATGTTCGTGCGCCTGATGTCGGCGGCCGGGGCGCGCTCGGCCAGCTTCCGGCTCCTGACGGCCGCGGCGGCCGCGATGCTCGTGGCGGACGTCTCCTACCAGGTCGCCTACGCCGCCACCGGCTACGACGGCGTCGGCAGCGACCCGTTCTTCCTGCTGGCCTACGCGCTGTGGGGCACCGCCGCCCTGCACCCCTCGATGCGGCGGCTGTCCGACCCCGGCCCGCAGCGGGGCGGCGAGCTGGGCCCGGGGCGCCTGCTGCTGCTGGCCGGGGCGAGCCTGCTGGCCCCGGCCACGCTGGCGGTGCAGCTGCTGGCGGGGGTGTCGCTGTCGGCGTGGTCGGTGGTGGTGACCTCCGCGGTGCTGTTCCTGCTGGTGGTGGCGCGCATGTGGACGCTGCTGCGCCGGCTGCGGGTGCAGGCCGCGCAGCTGCGCGAGCTGGCCCGCACCGACGCCCTGACGGGCCTGGCGAACCGGCGCACCGCGGAGGCGGAGCTGGACCGCGCGCGCGAGCGGGCGGCGGTCTCCGGGGCGCCGCTGGTGGTGGCGGTGCTGGACCTGGACCGCTTCAAGGCGTTCAACGACACCTTCGGCCACCCCGCCGGCGACGCGCTGCTGGTGGGCTGCGCCCGGGCGTGGGGGAGCGAGCTGGCCGGCACCGGCGTGCTGGCGGCCCGCTGGGGCGGGGAGGAGTTCCTCGTCCTGGCCGAGGGGCTGGACCCGGCGCGGGTGCACGAGCTGCTGGAGCGGATGCGCGCGGTGGTCCCCTCGGGGCAGTCGTTCTCGGCGGGCCTGGCGCGCTGGGACGGCGCGGAGCCGGCCGCGGGGCTGTTCGCCCGCGCCGACCGGGCGCTGTACGCGGCCAAGGCGGCCGGTCGCGCCCGCACGTGCCCGGCCCCCGAGCCGGCCGGCGCCACCGCCCCCGCGCTCTGAGGGCGCCGGTGCGCGCGGGCGCGCGGGGCGTGTGAGACTGCCCGGGCCCGTGGCCGACGTCGTCTGCAGGAGCACCCATGAGCACCCCCCGTTCGTTCGCCGCCGTGATCACCGAGCACGCGCGGACCCGCCCCGACGCCCCCGCCGTCCGCCTGGACGACACCGTCCTGACCTGGCGCGCCTTCGACGACGCCACCGCCCGCGTGGCCGCGCTGCTGCGCGCCGAGGGCCTGGCGGTGGGGGACCGGGTCGCGCTCGTGCTGCCCAACGTGCCGCACTTCCCCGTGCTGTACCACGGGGTGCTGCGCGCCGGGGGCGTCGTGGTCCCGATGAACCCGCTGCTGCGCGGCCGGGAGGTCGCGCACCACCTCGCCGACTCCGGCGCCCGGCTGGCCTTCGCCTGGCACGCCGTGGCCGACGCCGCCCACGCCGGCGCGGCGGGCACCGGCACCCGCGTGGTCGTCGTGGAGCCGAGCGCCACCGCCGAACTGCTGGCCGGGGTGCGCCCGGACCCGCACCCGCACGAGCCGGACCCGCAGGACGTGGCGGTGCTGCTGTACACCTCCGGCACCACCGGCACCCCCAAGGGGGCGGCGCTGACGCACCGCAACCTGATCAGCAACGCCGTGACGAACCACGAGACGCTGGCGCAGGTGCGGCCGGGGGAGACCATCCTCGGCGCGCTGCCGCTGTTCCACGCCTTCGGGCAGACCTGCGCGATGAACACCGCGGTGATCGCCGGGGCCCAGCTGACGCTGCTGCCGCGGTTCACCCCCGAGGCCGCGCTGGCCGTCGTCGAGCGCGACCGGGTGAACCTGTTCTCCGGGGTGCCCACGATGTACGTGGCGCTGCTGAACCACCCCGGCGCCGAGCGCTGCGACGTGTCCTCCCTGCGCCGGTGCGTCTCCGGCGGCGCCTCGCTGCCGGTGGAGGTGCTGCGCGGGTTCGAGGAGCGCTTCGGCGCGGTGGTGCTGGAGGGGTACGGCCTCAGCGAGACCTCCCCGGTGGCCTCCTTCAACCACCCCGGCGCCGAGCGCCGGCCCGGCTCGATCGGCACCCCCGTGCGCGGCTGCGAGATGGACCTGCGCTCCGCGGACGGCTCGCCGGTGCCCGAGGGGGAGGTCGGCGAGATCGTCGTGCGCGGCGAGAACGTCATGAAGGGCTACTGGCGCAACGAGGCGGCCACGGCCGCGGCGATCGTCGACGGCTGGTTCCGCACCGGCGACCTGGCCACCCGCGACGCCGACGGCTGCTACCGCATCGTCGACCGCGCCAAGGACATGATCGACCGCGGCGGGTACAACGTGTACCCGCGCGAGGTGGAGGAGGTGCTCTACGAGCACCCCGCTGTCGCCGAGGCCGCCGTGGTCGGCTTCCCCGACCCGCTGGTGGGCGAGGAGGTCGGCGCCGCGGTCGTGCTGAGGGCGGGGGCGAGCGCCACGCCGGAGGAGCTGCAGGCGCACGTGCGGGCGAACCTGGCGCCGTACAAGTACCCGCGGCGGGTGTGGATCGTCTCCGAGCTGCCCAAGGGGCCCACCGGCAAGATCCTCAAGCGGGCGATCACCCCGCCGGCGCCGGTGGAGCAGGGGGCGGAGCAGGGCCCCCCGGCCCGGCCCGGCACCGCCTGACGCTGCGCCGACCGACCCGGCACCGCCCGACCCGGCACCGCCCGCGGGCAGGGGCGCACGGGCGGGGCCCGGGGCGGTCGACGACC
>NZ_JBJLSG010000204.1:0-7563 GCF_050871925.1 Kineococcus gurbantunggutensis | reverse complement strand
CATCGGCCGCGGGGGTGGGGGGAAGGGGGTTGGGTTTATGGGTCGGGGGCTCGCCGCGGGGGCGGCCGGCGGCGGGGGCGGCTATGAACGACCGGGGCGCCGGCGCCGGGGAGGTGTCGGCGGCCCGGAAGGCGCGCGCGGTGCCCGCCTCAGGCCACGAAGTCATCGTCACCGCCGCGCGTCAGCACGATCTGGCCCGACTCCTCGAGCTGGCGGATGACCTGCACGACCTTCTGCTGCGACTCCTCGACCGCGGACATGCGGACGGGCCCGAGCATGTCGATCTCGTCGAGCAGGTTCTCGCGGGCGCGCTCGGAGACGTTGCGCAGGATCTTGTCGCGCACCGAGTCCTTGACGCCCTTGAGGGCGGTGGCCAGGTCGGCGGTCTCCACCCCGCGCAGGACGAGCTGGATGGCGCGGTCGTCGAGGGTGGTGATGTCCTCGAAGACGAACATGAGGGCGCGGATCTCGTCGGACAGGGCGGAGTCCTTGGCGGACAGGCCCTCGAGGATGCTGCGCTCGGTGCCGCGGTCGGCGCGGTTGATGATCTCGACCAGGGGCGCGACGCCGCCGACGGCGGTGTTCTGCTTGGCCTGCAGCACCGTGGAGGTGCGGCGCTGGACGACGTCCTCGATGAGGCGCACGTACTCGGTGCTGGTGGCCTCCATCGTGGCGATGCGGTAGGCGATGTCCGCCTGCATCTCCGGGGAGAGCCCGCCCAGGATCATCGAGGACTGGTCGGGGCGCAGGTGCGCGACGACCAGGGCGATGGTCTGGGGGTGCTCGCCGGTGAGGAAGGTGAGGATCTGCTGCGGGTCGGCCTGGTGCAGGAACTGGAAGGGCTGCACCACCTGGGACTCGGCGACGCGGCCGAGGACCTCGGCGGCGCCGTCGGCGCCCAGGGCGCCCTCGAGCAGGGCCTGTGCGAAGTCCATGCCGCCGGCGCCGCCGCGCAGCGGCGAGGCGATCATCGAGTGGAACTCCTCGAGGACCACGCCGGCGATCTCCGGGGAGACCGAGCGCAGCCGCAGGATCTCGGCGGTCAGCTCCTCGATCTCGGCGGGGCGCATGTGGGAGAGCACCTTGGCGGCGTTCTCCTGACCGACCTGCACGAGCAGGACGGCGGCCTTCTGCGCACCCGTGAGGGGCGCGACCTCGATCTCGGTGGACGTCGTCACGGGTCAGGACCTCCGATCGGCGAGCCAGCCGCGGAGCAGTTCCGCGACCTCCTCGGGCTGGCGGGAGACGAGTTCGACGACCTCGGTGCGGCGGGCCGCCGCGGCCTCCAGGGCCGGGTCGACCGGTGCTGCTTCGAGCGCCACTGGACGTTCGGCAGGGGCGTCGAGGACCTTGAGGCCCTCGTCGGCGGTGATGTCGCCGAGCTCGATGGGCGCGACGTCCAGGACGTCGACCGTCTCCACCTTGCGGCGGCGGAAGGCCAGCAGGACGACCACCAGCATGACCAGGACCAGCAGGGCTAGCGCGGCGGTCTTGCCGTAGCCGACCAGCGCGTCCTGCTTCTCCGCGGCCTCCTGCTCCGCCAGGGCGGCGGCGGCCGCGTCGGCGGCGGAGGAGTCGAAGGCGATCTTCTGCACGTTGACGGTGTCGCCGCGGGCGGTGTCCAGGCCGGCGGCCTGCGTCACGAGCTGGGTGATGGCGTTGACGTCCGCGGCGCCGGCGTTCTTGGCGTCGATGACGACGGCGACGGACTGGCGCTCGACCTTGCCGGGGGCCTGCTTGGTGGTCGTCTCGATGCGGTTGATCGAGTTGTTGACCGTCTCGGAGGTCTTCTCGTAGCCGTTGGTGCCGTTCTGGGCGTCGGCGGGGGTCTGGATGTTGTCCGGGCCCAGCACGCCGGTCGCGGCGCCGGCGGTGCCGCCGGTGTACTTCTCGATGTCGGTGCTGCTGACCAGGGGGTCGACCTCCTGGGGCTGCTCGTACACCAGGGAGTTGCGCGTGGTGTCGTCGAAGTTCAGCGTCGCGTTGACGGTGGCCTTGACGTTGCCGGCGCCCAGGACGCTCTCCAGCATCGACTGCAGGTTGGCGCTCTGCGCGGCGTTGTAGTCGCTGGTCTTCTCCTGCTGCGCGGAGCTGCCGGAGTCGTCGCCGGAGAGGGTGTTGCCCTTGTCGTCGACGACGGAGACGTTCTTGGGGTCCATGCCCTCGACGCCGCCGGCGACGAGGTTGACCACCGAGGTGACCTGGTCGTCGCTGAGCTCGGCGCCCGGCTTGAGCTTGACGAGGACCGACGCGGTGGTCGGCTTCTGCTCGTCGATGAAGACGTCCTTCTCCGGGATGGCCAGGTTGACCTTGGCCGTCTCGATGCCGTCGATCGAGGTGATCGTCTTCTGCAGCTCGTTGGCCAGGTCCTGCTGGTAGGCCTTCTGCTGCACGAACTCCGAGGTGGTGACGCCGGACTCCATGAGCATCGAGCTGCCGGACTCGGTGTCGGCCGGCAGGCCCTCGCCCGACATGGCCAGGCGCTGGTCGTAGACGACGTCCTGGGGGACCATGACGGTGGTGCCGCCGTCGGCCAGCTCGTAGGCCACGCCGTCGGCCTTGAGCTTCTCGACGATCGCCGAGGCGTCCGCGCCGGAGAGGTTGGAGAACAGCGGCGCGTAGGAGGGGGTGGCCGCCCAGCGGGAGAAGAACACCCCGCCGGCCACCAGGGCCACCAGGACCGCGATGACGACGGCCTTCTGACCGGCGGAGAAGCTCTTGAACCCCTCGCCGAAGCGCTTGGCACCGTCGACGATCGCCGCGGGCCCCTTGGTGGCCTTCGCCATCAGATCTGCATCCTCATGATCTCGTTGAACGCCTCGACGGCCTTGTCACGGACCGCCACGGTCAGCTGCGTCGCCAGCTGAGCCTCGTTGCTGGCGATCATGTAGTCGTGCACGTTGGTCAGGTCGCCGGTGGCGGCCTTGACAGCGAGGTCATCGGCGTTCGACTGCACGGCCTGAAGCTTGTCCAGGCCGCCGGAGAGCAGGGACGCGAAGTCGGTGCCGGAGGCGTCGCCGACCGCGCCGGTGCCCGTGGTGCCGGTGACACCGGCGAGGTTCGCGATGCCGCTGGTGCCGTTGACCGCCTGCGTGCCGGTGGTGACCCCGCGGGTCATCTGGGCGTTGTCGGTGTCCTCCAGGCCCTGGCCCCAGCCGATGGCGTGGGTGCCGAGGGAGCCGCCGACCGCGCCGATGGACTCGATGCTCACGACGCTCACGCCTTCCCGAGCTGCAGGGCCGCCTGGTAGGCGTCCTTGGCGCGGTCGATGACCGACAGGTTCGACTGGTACGCGCGCTGGGCCATGATCAGGCTGGTCATCTGCGTGCTCATGTCGATGTCGGGGTACTTCACGTAGCCCTCGGCGTCGGCCAGCGGGTGGTCGGGCTCGTACACCATGCGGCCCTCGGTGCTGCCGGTGACGATGCCGGCCACCTGGGTGCCCTTGCCGTCGCCGGCCTCGGTCGCCACGACGTAGCGGGCCGCGAAGGCGTCCTCGTCGGTGCGCTTGGCGGTGTTGATGTTCGCCAGGTTGTCGCTGACGGCGTCCATCCACTTGCGGTTGACCGTGACGCCGGTGCCGGCGATGCCGATCGCGTCGAAGATGCTCATGGGTCGTGGGCTCCGGGTCAGGTGGCGGGGACGGGGCGGGGGCGCGCGCTCGCGCCGGGCGCGGTCACCCGCGGCCCATCGCGGTGCGCAGCATGGAGTACTTGGAGTTCAGCGCGGACAGCACGGTCTGGTAGCTGAGCCCGGTGGAGATGTTGGAGATCGTCTCCTCGTCGAGGTTGACGTTGTTGCCGTCCTCGCGGGTGGGCTCCAGGGACTTGGCCGTGGTGATGCCCGACGTGGCCGCGCTGCGGGCGTCGCCGGAGGCGACGGCCCGCTTCAGGGAGGCCTCGAAGGCGACCTTGTTCGCCGTGTAGTGCGGCGTGTTGATGTTCGCGATGTTGTCGGCGATGGCCCGCTGACGCGCCTGCAGACCGTCCAGCGCTGTGTGCAGCGCGACACTGGTGACATCGGGCACGGGGCAACCCTCCGACTGGGCCCCGGCGACTTCCCGTCACCGGGGGCGTGTGCTCGTACGTGGCCGTCCTGGCCTGTTCGGCGGTGCCTCCTGCACCCACGGACTCAATCGGCCCTCCGGGCGACGGCCTTGAGCGCGCCCGCCCCGCCCCGGGCGCTTTCCGGGCCCGCCGGCCGCGGCACCACCCGTTCGGCCCAGCGGCCCCGCCCCGCCGGTGACGCACGGTGCCCCCCGGCCCCCCGGACGGGTGCCGCGGGGCCCCCGCACCCTCCGCCGGGTGCCCGCGCCGGCGGCGGCGCCGCCCCGGGGCCGGGCGGCGCGCCCACCCGCCCGAGCGGCCCGGCCGGCCCCGCGCGCCCGGCGCGCGCCCCGGCGGCCGTCACCGTGCGTGCAGCGCGTCACCCGGGCGCAGCAGCCCGGGTGGAGCAGCGGGCGGGCGGGACGTGCTCAAGCCCGCGGCCGCGCGTGCCGAGAAGAGGTCAGCGAACGCGCCCGCCGCCCGCGGCGGGCACCGGCCCAGCACCCGTCAGCCACCCGTGAGGCAGGACATGACCCTCTCCGAGGACAGCACGCCGCCGGAGCACGACGCCAGCACCGCGAGCACCCCCGCGAGCACCGCCGCGGGCACCGGCGCGCCCGCGGCGCACCCGCTGGACGGGGAGCTGCTGCGGCTGGCCGACGAGGCCGGCGAGCTGGCCGGGGCGGAGGCGCAGGAGCACCGCGCCTCGGCGCTGCGGGCCCTGGAGGGCGCCCTGCGCGCCCAGGACGACCTGGGCCGCTGGGCCGACTGCGACCTGTTCGGCGTGCTCGACGTCGACGGCCCGGCCGCCGCGGCGCCGGAGCGGCGCAGCCTGCTGCGCTCGGGCGCGCTGCGCACCGTGCTCGTCTTCGCCCCCGTCATGGTCACCTGGGCCGGCCTGCTGTTCGCCGGGCGCGCCTACGGGCAGATGACCGCCGCGGGCGAGAACACCGACGGCCTGTCCTTCCTGCAGCTGTGGCTGGACGGCTTCGGCGGGCGCACCTTCTTCTCCCTGGACCGCGTCGCCGAGATCGCGGTGGTGCTCATCGCCGCCGCGATCGCCGTCAGCGTGGCCACCGACCGCCGCCACCGCGCCGACGACGAGGCCGCCGCCGCGGCCGGGACCGCGCACCGGCACCGCCTGCGCGCGCTGGCCTCGCGCACCACGCTGGCGCTGGCGCCGCACCGCAGCAACGCCGCCGAGCAGCTCGGCGCGCACTTCGAGCGCGGCCTGACCGAGCTGGGCCGGCTGGTGGCCGAGACGATCCGCCTGCACGCCGACACCAGCACCCTGGTGGGCCACGTGCGCGCGGCCAGCTCCACCGCCATCGAGGCCGCGAACGCCGCGCAGGACGGCGGCGCGCAGGTCGCCGAGGCCGCCGTGCGCCTGGAGGCGGCGGTGGGCGAGGCGATGGGCAACCACCGCGAGCAGATCGCCGCCGACCGCGCCCAGCACACCGCGACGCTGCGCGAGTCCACCGACCGCCTGGAGCGCTCGCTGGGCCAGCTGGAGAAGGCCAGCGCCGACGCGCTGCGCGAGAGCTTCGAGAGCCGCGACCGCGTCCTGGGCGCCGTCGAGGGCGTCAGCGCCTCCGTGACGCTGCTGTCCACCGAGACCCGCGCGGCGATGGCCGACCTGGCCGCCTCGGCGCGCGAGATGAGCAGGCACAGCGCCGACTTCGGCGAGCAGGTCACCGGTCACCTGGAGGCGCTGAGCACCACGGCGCGCGAGTCGGTGGAGAAGATCTCCACCGCCTCCGCCGAGGTCACCACCGAGCTGACCCGCACCGCCGCCGCGCACGTGGAGCGGCTGCAGGGCACCGTGCTGGAGTCCATCGAGAAGGTCACCGCCGTGACCGGCGAGGCGTTCAGCGAGCACGTGGCCTCCTCCGCGGCGCAGGCCGCACGCACGATGGAGACCCTGCGCGCGGACGTGCAGCGCACCTCCGAGGCCGCCGAGCGCGCCCTGGGCGCGGCGGTGCGCGGCCTGGACGACGCCGCCGACGAGCAGCAGCGCCGGGTGCGCCACGACGAGCGGATGACGGCGCTGCTGGAGGCGCAGAACGCGGTGCTGGACACCTGGCGCGGCGTGGAGGCCCGCCTGGAGGCCGCCGCCCGCGACATGCGCGGGGTGCCGAGCTGGCTGGAGGCCGTGCAGCACGAGCACGCCGACGCCACCGGCCGCGCGCTGGCCTCGCTGGGCGCGGCGCTGGAGGAGGCGGTGTCCACCAACGTGCGCGAGACGCTGACGATGGCGCAGGACGACCACGTCCGGCAGGTCAACCGCGCCTACCGCGACGCCAGCCGGCTGCTGCAGGAGGAGCTGACCGGCAGCATCGGGGCCCTGCTGGAGTCGGTGCCCCAGCGCGCCGCGCACGAGGCGGCCCGCGAGGCCGCCCACGAGGCGGCGCACGAGGCCGCGCAGCAGGCCGTGGCGCACGCGGTGCAGCAGGTCGAGCGCCAGGCCGCCCAGCAGGCGGCCCAGCAGGCGGCGCAGCAGCGCGCGGCCCAGCAGCGCGCCGGTGAGCAGGCCGCCCAGCAGGCCGCCGAGCGCGCGGCCCGCGTCCGCGCGGCGCAGGCGGCCCAGGCGGCGCAGCAGCCCCGCCAGCCGCAGGAGCCCGTGCAGCCCGCGCGCCGCCCGGTGCAGCCGGCCGCCGCGGCGCCCGCCCCGGCGGCGGCCCCCGCGGCCCGCGCCACCCGCCCGGCGGCCCCGGTCGCGCCCTCGCCGCAGCGCCGCGCCGCCGAGCGCTACGGCGCGATCGGCTACCCGTCCGACGGCTACCCGTCCGAGAACCGCGCCCCCCGGGCGCCCGAGCGCGCCGCGGCCGCCGCGGACGCCGAGCAGGAGGAGTTCGTGGCGCTGCCCGCGCGCACGCTGACCACCGCCGCGACCCGCCGCCCGACGGGGGTGTCCTCGTGAAGCGGCGCGACACCTCGCACAGCTTCGCCGGGTGGGTCTTCGCCGACGCGCTGCTGGCGATGACGATCATCGGCCTGGCCGCCGGCGGTGCCGTGCAGGCCGGGGCCGAGCCGCCCGCGGCGGTGGCGGCGGTCGCCCCGGCACCGGCGCCGACGCCCGAGCCGCCGGCTCCCCCGGCCCCGCCGGCGCCCCCGGCCCCGCCGGCCGACGGCGTGGCGCAGGCTCCGGTCGTGCTGGAGCTGGCGCTGCAGGACGCCTCCGACGAGGCGATCCGCGCCGCGGTGGCCGGCGCGGCCGGCGAGCTGAGCGCGCAGGGCCGCCGGGCGGCGTTCGTGCTGACCTTCGGCACGGCCCCCACCCCCGGCGCGGGCACGGCGCTGGCCCGCCGGGTCAACGCCCAGCTGGACGCCGCGGCCGGGCAGGTGTTCGCCGGCTCGGCCAAGCGCGACTTCTGGCGCGCGGTCAACGCCGCCTCCCCGCAGGCCGGCGTGGTGCGCCTGGAGGTCTACCTCCTGCAGCGGTGAGGCCCGGCAGCGGTCACGCCTGCCGGCAGCGGTCACGCCCGCGCCCCCGGACCCCGCGCGAGTGCGCGCGGGG
>NZ_JBJLSG010000203.1:0-7567 GCF_050871925.1 Kineococcus gurbantunggutensis | reverse complement strand
CCCCCGCGGCGCGCGGGCCCGGCGCCCGCGGGCGGCGCGCTGGCGCCGCCCCCCCCCCCCCCCCCCCCCCCCCCCCCCCCCCCCCCCCCCCCCCCCCCCCCCCCCCTCCGCGAGCACGAGCGCCTGCGCGCCCGCCGCCGCGTCCAGCGTCGCGACCGCCAGCACCGACCCGCGCGGCACCCGCACCGCCAGCACCACCGGGCCCACGTCGGCGAAGGTCACCGCGCGCGGCAGCCGGGCGCTGACGACGACCCGCTCCACCTCCCGCGGGGTGGCGTCCAGGTGCAGCCACACCTCCGCCTGCCCGGTGGTGTCCACGTCGAGGACGACGGTGCCGTCGGCCGAGGCGCGCGTGCCGCGCAGCGCTCCACCGGCGGAGCGGCCGGCGGCGTCGAAGCGCTGCACCGCGACGTCGAGCAGGTGCGCGGCCCGGCCCCACTGCACGTCCAGCACCCAGGGCCGGCCGCTGGGCGGCAGCTCCAGCTCAGCGCCCGGGGCCAGCACCGGGCACCCGGCGCCCACCGCGGTGGCCCCGTCGGGCGCGGCGAGGTCCAGCGCGGCGCGGTCCAGCGCGGCCAGGTCCAGCACCGGCAGGCCCATGCGCCGCGCCAGGCGCCAGCGCGGGTCCCGCCCGGCACCCGGCAGCGGCACGACGTCGGTGGTGCCGCCCGACAGGTGCACGGCGGCCACGCCGCCGCGGGAGGCGACCAGGGCGCGCACGGCGGCGGCCTCCTCATGGGTGCCGCCGAGCACGAGCACGCGCCGCCCGGCCAGCGGACCACCGCCCGCGGGCACCGCCACCGCCCCCACCACGGCCTCCGCCGGGGCGCCGGCCCCGCGGGGGGTGCGCGGGCGCGGGGGCGGCGGCTCGGTGGAGCAGCGCGTCAGCGGCAGGTCCAGGTCGTAGTCGGCCGCGGCGCTCAGCGCGTGGCGCAGCACCTCCACCAGGACGCGGGTGTCGTCCTCGGCGTCGTGGGCGCGCAGCTGGCGCACCTCCCAGTGCGCGGCGAGGGTGGCCAGCTTCAGGTCCGGCACCGGCAGGTCCAGGCGCTTGGCCAGGTTGCGGGTGCACAGGCGCTGCTCCACCTCCAGCGCCACCCCGGCGCGGCGCATCTCCGCGGCCACGAAGCCCCAGTCGAAGACGGCGTTGTGCGCGACGAACACGCGCCCGGCCAGCAGGCCGGCCAGCTCGGCGGCGACGTCGGCGAACAGCGGCGCGCCCCGCAGGCGCTCCTCGGTGATCCCGTGCACGTGCACGGGGCCCGGGTCGCGCTCGGGGTCGACGAGGGTCGCCCACGTGGACTCCACCTCGCCGTGCTCGTCGACCAGCGCGACGGCGACCTGCACCACGCGGTCCCGGCCAGCGGAGAACCCGGTGGTCTCCACGTCGAGCACGGCGTAGCGGTGCGGGTAGCGAGCGCCGAACGACACCGGGGCACCGTCGTCGCGGGGCAGGACGGGCCCGGGGAGGAGCGACGTCATGGTGGATCTCCTAGCGTGGGGAAGCACCTACGACGGTGCCACGCCGGTCGGACACGACCGGCGCGCGACACGGCCGGTGACGGCGCCGCCACCCGCCCGGCCACCTGCGTGGTGACGTAGCGTCCGGACGTGGACACGCACGTGGACCCGTTGGAGATCGGCGCCCGCTGCGCCGAGCTGCTCGCCACCGGCCGGCGCGTCGCCACCTACAAGCTGGCGGTGCTCTCCGCGCTGCTGCAGCACTGCACGGAGCACCCCACCGCCCCCGGCGAGCCGCTGCGCGTGCCGATCGCCGACCTCGCCGACCGCGTCGTGGACCTGTACTGGCCGCAGGTCCGCGCCTTCTCCGGCGCGGGGGTGCTGCGGCAGAACGAGCAGGGCGGGCGCTCGCTGCCCGACGTGGTGCGCGAGCTGCGCGCCGCCGCGCACGCCGCCGGCCTGAGCACCCCCGCCCAGCTGCGCGCCTGCCTGCCCGGGGAGTACGCCCGCCGCCGCCGCGAGGTCGCCAGGACCCTCGCCCAGCAGCCTCTCACCGCCCTGCAGCGCACCGGCACCGCCGCGCCGGGTACGGCCTTCCTCTACGACGACACCTGGCTGCACAAGAAGGTCACCACCGCCGAGCTCGACGCGCACGGCTGGAGCGTCGAGCTGCACCCCGGGGTGCCGGCCGCCCTGGCCCGCGTCGCCGGGCTGCTGCAACCCGTCCTGCAGCAGTGGTGGGTCGCCGACGTGCAGCGCATGAACGCCGCCGACCTGGGCGCCCCCGACCTGCACGGGTTCCTCTTCGGCGCCGACCGCGCCGACCTCACCCCCGTGCGCGCCCCGCTCACCGACCTGCAGGCGGGCCGCTGCTTCTACTGCGCGCGCCCCCTGCGCGAGGACACCCACGTCGACCACGTGCTGCCCTGGTCGCGCGTCGCCGTCGACGGCCTGGCCAACCTCGTCGCCGCCGACCGGCGCTGCAACCTCGCCAAGTCCGCGACCCTGCCCGCGCTCGACCACGTCGCGCGCGCCCTGGACCGCGCGGACACCGACCTGCGCGCGATCGCCGCACCCCTGCGCTGGCCGGTGGAGCACGCCCGGGTCACCGGCGTCGCCGCCGCCCTCTACGCGACCAGCCCGCCGGGCACACCGCTGTGGCGGGAACCCGGCGTGTTCGACCTCCTGCGCGCCGGCGACGGCGCACGGTTCGCCGCCTGAGGACCGGTTCCCCACAGCCGAACGGGTGACGGCGGGCACGGCGCCGCCCACGGGCCCTACCGTCCCCGCGTGTTCGCGCGTCGACCGCTCCTCCTGCCCGCCGCGGTGCTCACCGCCCTCGCCGGCTGCGGGGCGGGCGGACCCGGCGACCAGCGCCCGAGCGCACCGGCGCCCCCGCCCGCCGCACCGGCCCCGGTGGCGACCCCGGCACCGGCCTCGGCAACCGCAACTGCGCCCGCGCCCGCGGTCGCGCAGCCTCCCGCGGCGCGACCGACGTTCACCCCGGTCGGCTTCGACGAGGACGACGCCATCGCGTTCGCCGCGCACTACCTGAAGGTGCTGAACCACGCACGGGCGACGGGCGACTCCGATGCGATCCGGGAGATCAGCGAGCCGGACTGCGTGGCGTGCAGAAATGACGCCGAAGTCGTGGACGTAGCCCATGCTCGCGGCCTGCGGTGGGAGAACATAATCCTCGAATTTCGAGGAGCAACGGTTGAGCACTTCGATCCAGAGTTCAACGAAGCAGAAATTCTCATGCGCATGCGGGCGTCCTCAGGTCGACTGGTCAACCCCGATGGAACGACTTTGCAGGAGTCTCCCGGTTCAGAATCCGACGGATCTATGCAGTTGAAATTTCATGATGATCAATGGTGGATCTGGGAGATGCCTCGATGAGGTCAACAGCGGCTTCGGTCGTTGTTGGATGTCTTCTCTGTTGGTTGATGCTCATCCCAATCGCACCGTCAACTGCCGCAGACCCAAGCACACGCTGGAGTAGCACCACCGCCAATGATGGGGTTGTTGTCAGCGGACGGCAGGAGAGACCAAGTCGTCGAGCTAATTCTCGTGAACCGAATCGAGCGGTACCTGCTCCCGCTTCCACTCACGAATACGTCCTCGTCTCCCCGTGCGGCCGCCCCGGCGGCAACGACGCCGACTCGCTGTGCAACGCCGCCCTCGTCTGCCCCCCGGGCGAGACCTTCCTCACCCAGTGGAGCCGCCCCGTCGGTGGCGGTGACTGGAAGCGCGGGTCCGGGGCGTGCCGTTCCTCCGGCACCGCGACGGGCCAGCCCGTGGTCCTGCCGACGATCACCGTGGAGGACGTCCGCCGCGTCGGCCTGCCGGCCGCCACGGCGAACGTGCAACCGGCGGGCGGTGACGTCGCCCTCAACGTGCCGGTGAACGTGTACGCGCAGGCGGGTGCGGTGACGCGCGACGTGCAGGTGCTGGGGTTCCCGGTGACGATCCGCGCCACCCCGTCGTCGTTCACGTGGTCATTCGGGGACGGCGGTTCCCTCGGTCCCACGACGGACCCCGGCGCCCCGTACCCGGCGATGACGACGACGCACACGTACACGCGCCCGGGCACGTACGCGGTGACCCTGACGACGACGTACGCGGCGGAGTACTCGGTCGCGGGCCGGCCGTTCCAGGCCGTGGACGGCACGGTGGACGTCGCCTCCCCGTCGGCGGCGCTCACCGCGCACGAGGGGACGACGGTGCTCACCCGCTGAGGTCGTTCCGGCGCTGCGGCCCCCTCACGGCGCCGGCACCCGGGCGGCGAGCGGCGGTGGTGCGGTCCGGCCGCGCTGTTACGGTTCCCGCAGACCTCGACGACCCCCTCGGGAGGGCGGGCGCCCGTGAAGCTGTGCGTGCTCGGCGGTGCGGGCTTCCGCACCCCCTTCGTCCACCAGGCGCTCCTGCGCGACACCGGGTCCCCGCGCGTGGACGAGGTCGCCCTCCACGACGTCGACGCCGGCCGCCTGGACGGGATGGTCCGGATCCTGCGGGAGATGTCCCGGGGGTTCCCCGACGCGCCCAGGATCACCGCGGCGACGCAGCTGGAGCCCGCCCTGGAGGGCAGCGACTTCGTCTTCGCCGCCGTCCGGATCGGCGGGCTGGTCGGGCGCTGCCGCGACGAGCGCGTCGCCCTGGACCTCGGCGTCCTGGGTCAGGAGACCACCGGGCCCGGCGGCATCGCGTACGCGCTGCGGACCGTCCCCTTCGCGCTGGGCGTCGCCGAGCAGGTGCGCCGGCTGGCGCCGGACGCGTACTTCCTGAACTTCACCAACCCCGCCGGCATCATCACCGAGGCGATGCAGTCCGTCCTCGGCGACCGCGTGCTCGGCATCTGCGACACCCCCTCCGGCATGGGGCGGCGCATCGCCGCCCAGCTCGGTCTGGACCACCGCCGCGTGCAGGTGGACTACGTCGGGCTGAACCACCTCGGCTGGGTGCGGCGGCTGGTGCACGAGGGCACCGACGTGCTGCCGCGCCTGCTCGCCGACGACGCCGCCCTCGACGTCCTCGAGGAGGGCCTGGTCTTCGGCAGGGACTGGCTGCGCACCCTCGGGGTCGTCCCCAACGAGTACCTGCACTACTACTACGCGAACCGCGAGGCGGTGCGCAGCGCGCGGAACGCGCGGGAGACCCGCGGGGAGTTCCTGCTGCGCACGCAGGGAGCGTTCTGGGAGGAGCTGGCCCGCACCACCGAGGGCGCGGCCGACCTGTGGCGCGCCACCGTCAGCGCGCGCAGCGCCAGCTACATGGCCGAGGCCAAGGGCGGCGAGCAGGGCGAGCCGGCGCACATCGGGCAACCGGAACTCGACCCCGCCCAGCAGGGGTACGCCGGCGTGGCGCTGGCCGTCATGGCGGCCGTCAGCCGCGACGAGCGGGCCACGATGATCCTCAACGTCCGCAACCGCGGCACCGTCGCCGGCCTGCCCGACGACGCGGTCGTGGAGGTGCCCACGACCGTGGACGCCAACGGGGTGCACCCGCTGACCACGGACGCGCCGGACCTGCACCAGCTGGGCCTGATGCAGCAGGTGAAGGCGGTCGAGCGGCACGCGATCGCCGCGGCCGTGCACGGCGACCGCACCGAGGCGCTGCGGGCGTTCGCCCTGCACCCGCTGGTGGACTCCGTCACCGTCGCGCGGGACCTCCTCGACGGGTACGTGCAGCGCATCCCCGAGGTGGCGGCGGTCTTCGAGCGCTGAGGCCGTTCAGCGGCCCGGGACCGAGGCCGCCTCCGCCTCGTCGTAGGCGCCGGCCGCGAACTGCACGCGCTCGGCGAGGTCGTCGAGACCCTCCGCGGCCTGGCGGGCGGCCTGGGCGAGGGTGGCGAAGAAGGCGTGCGCGGCTTCGGCCGCACGACCCGAGCACCAGGCACCGGCCGCGGCGGCTTCGGCGTCCAGCGGGACGCGGTGCTCCGCGGCCCGCCGGCCCTCCTCGCGCAACCTGACGGCCAGGTCGTGCAGCTCCGCGGTCGTCACCCCGTACCGCACCGGCTCAGCCCTCCGCCGTCCACGGGAAGGCCCGCCGCCGCCACACCAGGCGTTCCAGCCAGCCGCGCAGGTCCACCGGCAGCACGGCGAGCCCGGTGGCGGCCACGGCGGTGCTCAGCTCGTCGTCGTGCAGAGCCAGCAGGTCCTCGACCTCGCTCACGAGGGCGTCGAGGACACCGTCGGGTTCCCGGGCCAGCAGAGCCCGCTGACCCGGCCAGGGCTGGGCCTCGAGCCGTTCCAGCCCCGGACCGAGGTAGGCGCTCGCCACGACCGCGAGCGCCGGGTGCTCGCCGGCACGGTCTGAGGGCGGTAGTTCGGGGTGGGCGTCCAGCACCACCGGAGCACCGTGCGCGTCCCGCTCCACGACGAGGGCGACGTGCCTCGCCGCGATCGTCACCTGCGGCGAAGCGGTGACGACGACACCGACGGGGTGGCCGGTGTCCACGAGCAGCCGCGACCGGCGCGCACCGGGGAAGTCCCGCACCCACGCGTCCACGAGGTCACCAGTCGCGCTCAGCGCGTCGGTCACGACCGCGGTGAGGTCGACGTCCGGGTCGAAGCCACCCGTGCGCTGCAGGGACGGTGCCTCACGCAACGGCGCCGACCGGTTCCGTGCTCCACCACCCACGTCAGTGCCGGCTTCGAGGCGGCGCTCGAACCAGTCCGCCCACGCCGACCACGAGGTCCCCTCCGGGGGCTCGGCGGGGTGACCGGTGACCTGCTCCACGAGCGCGCGCGGGTCCGCGGTGCTGCGCAGGGCGGTGCGCCACTGCTGCAGAGCCGTGGCAGCGCGGGCCGGGTCGGCTGCGAGCACCGTCTCTACGGCCGCCCGCGGGTCGAACCAGTGCTCGACGGCGTCAGCGGCCAGCGGGGACAGCACCTGCAGCAGGTCCCACCCGTCCTCCCAGGTCGGCAGGTCCTCGGGGAACGAGGCGAGCACCCGGGGAGCCGTCGTAGACAGGTCCAGGCGCACCACCGCGCAGGAGACCGGCCGCTCGCTGACGTTCGCACCGTCGCGCACGAGGAGGTGACCGGCCGAGGCGGGCACCGGGACCCGCAGCTCGATCCAGGGCTCGCGCCGTGAGGCGGCGTGGCGCACCTGCTGCTCGTGGTGCTGCAGGGCGCGCGTGGTCCACAGCTCAGCGGTGCGCCGATCACTCCACCGGGACGCCCGTGGCACGGGTGACAGGACGCGCACCGGTGGGCGCTCGAAGGCCGTCATGGTCCTCCTCTGGTCGACGCCACGACCGTAGTGACCAGACCTGACCGCGCTGCGTCTTCCACAGGTACCTCGTCGAGGACTTCTCCGTCCACAGACTCGTCGGCACTCGAGGAATCGACTTCACAGTCGAGAGCACCCGCATCGTCGTCGAGAGTTGGTGAACGCAGGAAAGGCCCGTGCCCCCCACCAAAGGGGGCACGGGCCTCATCCACACCCAGCACCCCCCACCCAACAAGGAAGGGGATGCCGTCTCACCAGAAGTGAGTGGCCGGCGGTGTCCTACTCTCCCACCCAGTCTCCCGAGCAGTACCATCGGCGCTGGTGGGCTTAGCTTCCGGGTTCGGAATGTGACCGGGCGTTTCCCCACCGCTAT
>NZ_JBJLSG010000202.1:0-7760 GCF_050871925.1 Kineococcus gurbantunggutensis | reverse complement strand
CGGGGGGGGGGGGGGGCCTCTTCGCGCCCGGCCCCCCCCACCCCCACCACCTCCCCCCCCCCCCCGACCCCCCCCCCCCCCCCCCCCCCCCCCCCCCCCCCCCCCCCCCGCTCCGCCAGCGGCCCCACCGCCGCGATGGCCGCGGCGATCTCCGCGTCCACCGGCGGCACGATCTGCACCCCGCGCCCGTCCTCGCCGCCGGCGCGCCCGCCCAGGTAGACCTTGTAGCCGTTGTCCTGCGGGGGGTTGTGGCTGGCGGTGACCATCACGCCGGCGTCGGCGTCCAGGTGGCGCACCGCGAACGCCAGCACGGGCGTGGGCAGCGGCCGCGGCAGCAGCAGCACCTCGCAGCCGGCGGCGGTCAGCACCGCGGCGGAGTCGTCGGCGAACTCGCGCGAGCCGTGCCGCGCGTCCAGCCCCACCACCACGCGGGGGCGCTCGAAGCGCTGCGCCAGCCACGCGCCCAGGCCCGCGGCCGCGCGCTGCACCACGGCCCGGTTCATCCGGTGCTCGCCGGCGCCGACCGCCCCGCGCAGGCCCGCGGTGCCGAACTCCAGCGGGCCGGAGAAGCGGTCCGCCAGGTCCGCGGCCGCACCCGCGTCCCCGCCCCGCGCGGCCTCCAGCAGCGCGCGCAGCTCCTCGCGGCCGCGCTCGTCGGGGTCGTCCTCGATCCAGGCCAGGGCGCGCGCCCGCAGCTCGTCGGGCAGGGGGGCGGGGCCGGTGGTGCCGTCGGTCGTGCTCACGGGCACGACCCTACGACCGCCCCGGTCCGGCCGGGCCCGGGGAACACCCGCGCGCGGCGGGGGGTTCGCCCGGACGTGAAGGCCATCGTGTACAGCGAGACCGGCGGCACCGGCGTCCTGCGCCTGGTGGAGCGAGGGGTGCCCGAGCCCGGTCCGGGGGAGGTGCGCGTGCGGGTGGCCGTCTCCGGGGTCAACCCCACCGACTGGAAGCGCCGCAGCGGCGCCACCGGCACCGCCACCGCTGAGCTCGTGCCGCACCAGGACGGCGCCGGCACCGTCGACGCCCTCGGCGAGGGCGTCGGCGGCCTGGCGGTGGGGGAGCGGGTGTGGACGTACCTGGCCGCGCACGAGCGGCCCACCGGCACCGCCCAGGAGCTCACCGTGCTGCCCGCCGAGCGGGTCGTGCCGCTGCCGGAGGGGGCCTCCTTCGACGTCGGCGCCAGCCTGGGCGTGCCCGCCGTCACCGCCCACCGCGCCCTGACCGTCGCCGAGGACGGCCCGGCCCGCCTGGCCCCCGGGGCGCTGGCCGGCACCACCGTGCTCGTCGCCGGCGGCGCCGGCGCCGTCGGGCACGCCGCCGTCCAGCTCGCCCGCTGGGCCGGCGCCACCGTCGTCGCCACCGTGAGCGGGCCCGCCAAGGCGGCCCTGGCCGGCGCCGCCGGCGCCCACCACGTCGTGAACTACCGCGACGCCGACGCCGCCGAGCAGGTGCGCCGCCTGGCCCCGCGCGGCGTGGACCTCGTCGTGGAGGTCGCCCCGGCCGCCAACCTCGAGCTGGACCTGGCCGTGCTGCGCCCGCGCGGCACCATCGCCTCCTACGCCAACGACGGCGGCGACGCGGTGACGCTGGACGTGCGCCGCAACATGACGCTGAACACCCGCTTCCAGTTCATCCTGCTCTACACCGTCGGCCCCGCGGCGCTGGCCGCGGCCGCCGAGGACGTCACCGCCGCCGTGCGCGACGGCGCCCTCCCGGTCGGCGAGGAGCACGGGCTGCCGCTGGTCCGCTTCCCGCTGGAGCGCACCGCCGACGCGCACGCCGCCGTGGAGGCTGGCACCGTGGGCAAGGTCCTGGTGGACGTCGCCCCGCCCGGGTCGGCCGGGTCGGCCGGGTGAGCGCCCCCGCGTTCGCCGACCTCGTCCGGCGCGCCCTCGACCTGCCGGGCCGGCGGGTGCTGCTGGGCCTGGCCGGCGCGCCGGGCGCGGGCAAGACCACCCTGGCGCGCGCCCTGGTCGACGCCGTGCGCGAGGCCGCCGGCGACGACCTGGCCGCCGCGCACGTGCCGATGGACGGTTTCCACCTGGCCGACGTGGAGCTGGAGCGCCTGGGCCGCCGGGACCGCAAGGGCGCCCCGGACACCTTCGACGCCGCCGGGTACGCGGCCCTGCTGCGGCGCCTGCGCGAGCAGGGCCCCGGCGACGACGTCGTCTACGCGCCCGCGTTCGACCGGGAGATCGAGCAGCCCGTGGCCGGCAGCGTGCCGGTGCACCCGGGCACCCGCCTCGTCGTCAGCGAGGGCAACTACCTGCTGCTGGCGGAGGGGGCGTGGGCGCGGGTGCGCCCGGGGTTCGACGAGGTGTGGTTCGTCGGCGCCGGCGCGGACGAGCGCACCACGCGCCTGGTGCGCCGGCACGTGCGCTTCGGCAAGGCGCCGGACGCCGCGGCGACGTGGGTGCGCGAGGTCGACGGGCGCAACGCGGCCCTGGTGGAGGCCACGGCGGCGCGCGCGGACCTCCTCGTCCCCGGAGCCCTGGAGCTGCCCGGCCCCCGCGGCCGGTAGAGGATGGCCGCCGTGCCCCGCGTCCCCGTCGTCGTCCTCGCCGGTTTCCTCGGCGCGGGCAAGACGACCGTGCTGAACCAGCTGCTGCGCTCGGCCGCCGAGGTGCGCCTGGGCGTGGTCGTCAACGACTTCGGCGCGATCGGCGTGGACGCGCTGCTGGTGTCCGGGCTGGCCGACGACACCGTCTCGCTGGAGAACGGGTGCCTGTGCTGCAGCACCGAGGACGGCAGCGTGGAGGAGCTGCTGGCCCGCCTGGTCGCCCCGCGCGGCGGCGAGGGGCTGGACGCGGTCCTCATCGAGGCCAGCGGCGTCGCCGAGCCCGCCGCCATGGTGCGCCGCGTCCTGCTCAGCCGGGTGGAGGGCGTGGAGTACGGCGGCCTCGTCGTGGCCGTCGACGCGGTGGAGTTCGAGGCCACCCGGCTGCGCCACCCCGTGCTCGACGACCACGTCGCGATGGCCGACGTGGTGCTGCTGACCAAGACCGACCTGGTCGACGAGCGGGAGCTGGCGCGGGTGGCCGCGCGGTGCCGGGAGCTGAACCCCTGGGCGCCGGTGGTGCCGGCCGCCCACGGCCGGGTGGACGCGCGGCTGCTGTTCGACGAGCGCCCCGCCGTGCAGCGGCAGCTGGCGCTGGGCGAGGCGGTGGACGACGGCCACGAGGCGCACCTGCACGCCCTGTACGACGCGGTGGAGTTCACCTCCGACGAGCCGCTGGACCCGCGCGCCCTCGTGCGGTTCCTGGACTCGCGCCCCTCGGGGGTGTTCCGCGTCAAGGGTTTCGTGCGCTTCGCCGTCCCCGGGCACGGGCAGCGGTTCGTCCTGCACGCCGTGGGGGCCGCGGTGCGCTTCGAGCGCACCCCGTGGCCGCGCGGGTCGATCCGGCGCACCGAGCTCGTCCTCGTCGGCGCCGGGATCGACGCCGCGGCGCTGCTGGCGGGCCTGCGCGCCTGCGTGGCGACCGGCCCGGTGGACGACGGGGAGATGGCGATGATGGGCGTGCTGCGCAACACCGAGGGCGTGGACACCTCCGGCCCGGAGGACCCGGAGGCTCCCGCGGAGCGCCGCGGGCCCGGCGGGGGGACCTGAGCGGCCGCTGCGCCCCCGGCGCGCGGGCGCGCCCCGGCTCCGGGACCGGTCCCGGGACCGGCCCCGGCGGCGGGACCGGCCTCAGGAGCGGAACGGGCCTCAGAAGCGGAACGGGATGGGGATCGGCCCGCAGCAGCACACGCCGCGCACGTCGGTGGCCATGAGCAGCGAGGCCGCCCGGTAGCAGGCCAGGAAGCGCACCGCGCTGGGCACCGCCCCGCCGAGCACGCCGCGGCGGCGCACGAGGTCGCGCACCGCCCCGGAGCAGGAGTCGCCGCCGTGCGCGACGCGGTGCGCGCAGGAGAACCCCTTGCGGGGGGAGATCCTCCGCTGGTAGGCGTCGCACAGGACGTCGAAGGCGCGGGCCGCGGGGCTCGTCATCCCCCGAGGCTAGGGGCGCCGGGCGGATCCCGCCCCGCGAGGACGCCCCGCCGGGCGCCCGCGGCCGCTAGGCTCGCCGCGGTGCGCCGGGAAGCCTGGTCGGCAACGCTTCCGTCGAGCCGAGGGGCAGGTGCCCGTGCCGCACCACCGCACCGACCGCACCGCCGCGGCCGGTCCACCGCCCTCCCCGCGCTGCCGCGCACCGCCGCCGCCCTCCGTTCCCCGAACCCGCCGGAACCGAGATCGGAGTGCTGTGGACACCGTCATCGTCGCCGCCGTCGTCATCGGCGCGCTCGTCGTCCTGGCCCTGGTGGCCGTGGTCGCCGTGAAGACCCGCTACAAGATCGCCAGCCCGTCCGAGGCGCTCATCATCGTGGGCAAGAAGGGCAGGCCCGTCACCAACCCGCAGACGGGCGAGGTCACCACCGACCTGTCCGGGCAGAAGGTCGTCATGGGGGCCGGGGTCTTCGTCAAGCCCCTGGTGCAGCAGGCGCACCGCCTGTCCCTGTCCTCGGTGCGCATCCCGATCTCCATCCGCGGGGCCGTCTCGCGCCAGGGGATCCGGCTGAACGTGGACGGCGTCGCCATCGTCAAGGTGGGCGGCACCGAGGACTTCGTGCGCGCCGCCTCGCAGCGCTTCCTGCAGCAGCAGAAGGAGATCGAGCCGTTCACGCAGGAGGTCCTGGCCGGCAGCCTGCGCGGGGTCATCGGCACGCTCACCGTCGAGGAGATCATCCGCGACCGGGTCGCCTTCGCCCGCCAGGTCGAGGAGGAGGCGGTGACCAGCCTGAACAACCAGGGCCTGGTGCTGGACACCCTGCAGATCCAGGACGTCAGCGACGACGGCAACTACCTCAAGGACCTCGGCCGGCCCGAGGCCGCCAACGCCCGCCGCGCCGCCGAGATCGCCGAGGCCAACAACGCCCAGGAGGCGCAGCAGGCCCAGGCGCTGTCCGACGCCAAGATCGCCCAGGCGCAGCGCGACCTGGCCCTGCAGCAGGCGCAGTTCCGCGCCGACCAGGACAAGGCCGCCGCCGAGGCCGACGCGGCCGGGCGGCTGGCCGAGGCCGCCGCGCAGCAGCAGGTCCTGCTGGAGCAGGAGCGGGTGGCCCAGCGCCAGGCGGAGCTGACCGAGCGCACGCTGGACACCGAGGTGCGCAAGCCCGCCGACGCCCGCCGCTACCAGGCCGAGCAGGAGGCGATGGCGCAGAAGACCGCGCGGGTGCTCTCCGCCGAGGCCGAGCAGCAGGCCGCGGTGGCCGCCGCGCAGGCCGACGCCGAGCGCGTGCGGCTGTCCGCCGAGGCCGACGCGGCCCGGGTCCGGGTGGCCGCCGACGCCGAGCTGCAGCGCCGCACCGCGGAGGCGGACGCGGTGCGCCTGGAGGGGAGGGCGCAGGCCGAGGCGCTCACCGCGACGGGGGCGGCCAAGGCGGACGCCCTGCAGCGCGAGGCGCAGGCGCTGAAGGAGTTCGGGGAGGCCGCGCTCACCCAGCGCGCGCTGGAGGTCCTGCCCGAGCTGGCCCAGGCGCTGGCCAGCCCCCTGGGCGGCATCAAGGACCTCACGGTCATCTCCAACGACGGTGCCGGCGCGCTCAGCCGCTCGGTGGGCGCCAACCTGCAGGAGACCCTGGAGGTCCTGCGGCGCACCACCGGCGTGGACGTCGCGAGGGTGCTGCACTCCCTGGGCGGCGAGCAGCCGCGCCCCGCGGGCGCCGGGCCCGCCGGCGTGGACGGCTCCTCGCCCGGCTGAGCCGACCGCGCGCACCGGTGGCCCCCGGACGGGGGGCCGCCGGTGGCGGTGAGTCCCGGGGCCCGGCGCGGTCCACCCCGCGACGGACGAGGCGGACGGAAAGGAGGGGCGCCGTGTCGGAGGCGTTCCCTAGTGTCGGGTCCATGGCAACGACGAGCACGGCGCCCGCGCGGACGGGTCCCCCGGCGGTCGAAGCACGGGGGCTGGTGAAGAGGTACGGCGACGTCACCGCGGTGGCGGGCGTCGATCTGACGGTGCCCACGGGCACCGTCCTGGCCCTGCTGGGCCCGAACGGCGCGGGCAAGACGACGACGGTGCGGATGCTCACGACGCTGCTGGTCCCGGACGAGGGCAGCGCGACGGTGGCGGGCGTGGACGTCGTGGCCGACCCGCGCGAGGTGCGCCGGCGCATCGGCCTGTCGGGCCAGTACGCGGCGGTGGACGAGAACCTCACCGGTTTCGAGAACCTCGACATGGTGGGGCGCCTGTACCACCTGGGGCGCAAGCGGTCCCGGGAGCGCGCCTGGGAGCTGCTGGAGCAGTTCGACCTCACCGGCGCGGCCAAGCGGGTGGCCAAGACCTACTCCGGCGGGATGCGCCGCCGCCTGGACCTGGCGGGGGCGCTGGTGGCCGAGCCGCCCGTGCTGTTCCTCGACGAGCCCACCACCGGCCTGGACCCGCGCAGCCGCAACGACATGTGGGACCTGCTGACGCGGATGGTCGGCGGGGGCACCACGCTGCTGCTGACCACCCAGTACCTGGAGGAGGCCGAGCGGCTCGCCGACGACGTCGTCGTCATCGACCACGGCCGGGTCATCGCCCGCGGCACCGCCGACGACCTGAAGACCCAGGTCGGTGGGCAGCGCGTGGAGGTCGTCGTGGCCTCCGACGGCGACGTGGACACCGCCACCGCCGTCCTGCACGAGGTGGCGGTGGGGGAGCTGCAGGTGGAGCGGCGCGCGCGGCGCGTCACCGCACCGGTGACCTCGGGCACCCGGGTGCTCGTGGAGGTCCTGCAGCGGATGGAGGACGTGGGCGTCGTCCCGCTGGACGCGGGGCTGCGCCGCCCCACCCTGGACGACGTGTTCCTGACCCTGACGGGCAAGCCGAGCGAGGAGACCGCCGGCGAGGAGGGCGCCGGCGGGGAGCCGGCGACGACGGGACGGGGGGTGCGCTCGTGAACGGCGTGGCCACGGCGTTCGCCGACGGCTCGGTGATCGCCAAGCGCAACCTGCTGAAGATCACCAGGATCCCGGACCTGCTGGTGGGGACCCTCATCTCCCCGATCATGTTCATCCTGCTGTTCGGGTACGTCTTCGGCGGCGCCATCGGGGTCAGCGGCGGGAACTACCGGGAGTTCCTCGTGCCCGGCATCTTCGCCCAGACCGTCATCTTCGGCGCCACCATCACCGGCGCGGGCATCGCCGACGACATGCAGAAGGGCATCATCGAGCGGTTCCGCTCGCTGCCGATGACGCAGTCGTCGGTCCTCGCCGGCCGCACCGCCTCCGACGTCGTCCTCAACGTCATCGTCACGGTCATCATGTCGCTGACGGGCCTGCTCATCGGCTGGCGGATCCGCACCTCGTTCCTCGACGCGGTCGTCGGGTACGCGCTGCTGCTGCTGTTCGCCTACGCGGTCTCGTGGGTGATGGGCCTGCTGGGCCTGCTCATCCGCACCCCCGAGGCGTTCAACAACCTGACGTTCCTGACGATCTTCCCGCTGACGTTCATCACCAACGCGTTCGTGCCGCTGGAGACCTTCCCCGGCCCGCTGAAGGTCATCGCCCAGTGGAACCCGGTCTCCACGCTCGTGCAGGCCGCGCGCGAGCGCTTCGGCAACGTGCCGCCGGGCACCGAGCTGGGGACGTGGTCCCTGCAGAACTCCGAGCTGTACACGCTGCTGTGGATCGTCGGCACCCTCGTGGTCTTCGTGCCGCTGGCCACCCGGCAGTACCGGCGGGCCGCCGCCCGCTGAGGCCCGCACCACGACGGCCCCTCCCCGCGCGCGGGGAGGGG
>NZ_JBJLSG010000201.1:0-7829 GCF_050871925.1 Kineococcus gurbantunggutensis | reverse complement strand
CCCCCCCCCCCCCCCCCCCCCCCCCCCCCCCCCCCCCCCCCCCCCCCCCCCCCCCCCCCCCCCCCCCCCCCCCCCGCGGCACCGCCCCCTCCCCACCCCCCCCCCCCCCCCCCCCCCCCAGGGAGGGGCGGGTACGGGGAGGGGGAGCGGCGGGGAGGGGGAGCGGCGGGGAGGGGTCAGGCGCGGGGGGTGCGGGTGCGGCGGGGGACGACGGGGGCGGGAGAGCTGGTGGTCACCGGGGTGGCGGCGGCGCGCACGGCGGCGGCGACGTCGAGCATCCCGGCGCCGTAGCCGGCGGGCCAGGACGGGCGCGGCGCGGCGGTGGCCTCCAGGAAACCCTCGACCTGCGCGGCCGTGGCGGTGGTGTTCACCGAGCGCACCAGCGCGGCGGCGGCGGCGACCTGCGGGGCGGAGAACGAGGTGCCCCGGGCGAGGAAGTAGGCGTGGCCCTCGGCCGCCGGGCCGCCGACGACGACCTGCTCGCCGGGGGCGCTGAGGTCCACGGAGTCGTTGTGCTGCGCCCACGGCGCGGCGCCGCCGCCGGCGGCCGAGGCGGAGACGGAGACCACGCCCGGGTAGGACGCCGGGTACTCCACGGGGTTGCCGCGGTCGCCGGAGTTGCCGGCGGAGGCGACGACCACCACGCCCTTGCCGATCGCGTACTGCACCGCGTCGGCGGTGACCCTGCTGTACGTCTCCCCGCCCAGGGAGAGGTTGAGGACCTCCGCGCCGTGGTCGGCGGCCCACAGGATCCCGCGGGCGACCGCGTCGCCGGCGCACCCGTCGGGGGTGCACACCCGCACCGGCAGCACCTCCACCTCCGGGGCCACGCCGATCGCGCCGTGGGCGTTGCCGCGCGCGCCGGCCACGACGGTGGCTACCTGGGTGCCGTGGGTGCCGATGTCGGTGCCGGCGGCCAGGTTCGCGCCGGGCAGGACGCGGCCGGCGAGGTCGGGGGCGGTGGGGTCCACGCCGCTGTCGAGGACGGCGACGGTGACGCCGCGGCCGGTGGTGGTGGCCCAGGCGGCGGGCGCGGCGATCTCGTCGAGGTGGGTGGCGTAGCGCAGGTAGGGGTCGGTGGCCAGCAGCAGCGGGCCGCCGAGGCGCTCGCCGGCGGTGGGGGTGAGGCGGTAGGTGGTGCGCGGCTCGGCGGAGGAGACCGCCGGGTCGGCGTCCAGCTCGTCGGCCAGGCGCTCGGCGGCGGCGGCGCCGGGCGCGGTGACGGTCTCCAGCACGAGGCGGTCGCCGACGCGGCGCAGCAGGTCCACGGGGACGCCCGGGCCCGCGGGCGCCGCGGCGGCGGCGCCGGGGGGCAGCGCGAGCAGCGCGCAGCCCAGGGCCAGCGCGGCGGTGCGCAGCGGGGTGCGCCGGCGGTGCGCGCGGCGGTGCGCGCGGCGGTGGTGCTTCGGCACGGGGTCTCCCTGCTCGTGGACTCGTCCGTCAGCTCATCGGCAGCTTGCCGCACCGACGTGAGGGGAATCCTTGCCCCTTCGCGGGACTGCCCGCTACGGTCCTCCTCGATACGCATCGACGACGGGCGTGGGGGGAGGGCGGCGTGGCCAGGGTCCCGACGAGCAAGGACGTGGCGCGCGTCGCCGGCGTCTCGCAGAGCACGGTCTCGTACGTCATGAGCGGCAAGCGGCCCATCTCGGAGAAGACGCGCCGCCTCGTCGAGGACGCGATGGAGCAGCTGACCTACCAGCCGCACGCGGGGGCGCGGGCGCTGGCGAGCCAGCGCACCAACGTCGTCGCGGCGGTCGTGCCGTTCCGCAGCTCCCTGAGCGCCCACGGGCTCATGGCGTTCGTGGAGGAGATCGCCCTGGCCGCGCGCGCCCGCGACTTCGACCTGCTGATCGTCACGGCCGACGAGGGGCCGGGCGCGCTGCAGCGGGTGGCGGGGCGGGCGCTGTGCGACGCGGTGGTGGTCATGGAGGTGCGCACGCACGACGAGCGCGCCGCCGTGGCGCGCTCGCTGCCGCGCCCGGCGCTGTTCATCGGCTTCCCCGAGGACGCCGAGGGCCTGCACTGCATCGACTTCGACTTCGAGTCCGCCGCCCGGCTGCTGGTGGCCGAGCTGGCCGGGGCCGGCGACCGCGAGGTCGTCGTGCTGGGCTGGGGGCCGGACGCGGAGGAGCGCGGCATCAACTACGTGCCGCGCTTCCGGGCGGCGGCGCGGGAGGAGGCCCGCGCCCGCGGGGTGCGGCTGCGCTGGTGCGCGGTCCCCGCGGGGCAGGAGGCGGTGGACCGCGTCCTGGGCGACGTCCTGGCCGGCCGGCGCGGGGCGCCCCCGGGCCTGCTGGCCACCACCGGCGCGCACGAGGTCGTCAACGGGCTGCTGCGGCGCGGGCTGGTCCCGGGCCGCGACGTGGACCTGGTGGCGCTGTCCACCGACGCCGAGGCGCAGGCGCAGCAGGTGCCGCTGACGGCGGTGTCCACGCAGCCGCGCGACGTGTCGCGGCGGGCGATGGAGTGGCTGTTCGCCCTGATCGACGACCCCGCGGTCCCCGGCGAGCTGCGCCGGGTGCCCGCGGAGCTCACCCGACGGCGCTCGGTCCGCACCCCGGGCTGAGCCGCCGCACGCACCGCACCGCCGCGGGGCCACCCCCGCGCCCGTCGTCGATACGCATCGACGGGCCGGTGCCGCACCACCGCACGACCGCACGACCCGGGAAGGACCGGGAGGACCCGAGCAGGACCTGAGCACGACCGACGCCCACGACGCCGTGGGCACGAGGAGAGGAACGACATGGCTCGACGAGGAACCGCGCGGACCGCGCTGGCCGCCGCGCTGACCGTGCCCCTGCTGGTGGGCGCCTGCGGCGGCGGCAGCGCCGGCGGGGCGGCGTCCGGCGACCCCGGCACGCTGCGGGTGCTGGACTACTACAACTCCGACCCCAACGCCACGCTGTGGAACGACGCGGTGATGGCGTGCGGGGAGCAGGTCGGGGTGGAGATCGACCGCGAGGCCGTCCCCGGCGAGAGCCTCATCCAGAAGGTGCTCCAGCAGAGCTCCTCGCGCACGCTGCCCGACGTGCTCATGCTCGACAACCCCGACGTGCAGCAGATCGCCGCCTCCGGCGCGCTGGCCCCGCTGGGCGAGCTGGGCGTGGACTCCACCGGCGTCGCCGAGGGCGTCCTGAAGGCCTCGACCTACGAGGGCGAGCTGTACGCGCTGCAGCCGGTGACCAACACGATCGCGCTGTTCTACAACAAGACGGTCCTGGAGCAGGCCGGCATCCAGCCGCCCACCACCTGGGACGAGCTCAAGACCGCCGCCGCGGCCCTCACCGAGGGCGACCGGTACGGGTTCGCGATGTCGAACATCAACACCTACGAGGGCACCTGGCAGTTCCTGCCGTTCATGTGGTCCAACGGCGGCGACGAGAAGGACATCGCCACCCCCGAGACCGCCGCCGCGCTGCAGCTCGTCAAGGACATGGTGGACTCCGGTTCGCTGTCGAAGTCCTCCGTGAACTGGTCGCAGGCCGACGTCGCCGACCAGTTCGCCGCCGGCAACGCCGCCATGATGATCAACGGCCCGTGGAACTTCGGCGTCCTGGACCCCGTGGAGGGCCTGGAGTACGGCATCGTGCCGATCCCGGCGCCCACCGCCGGCGGCACCGTCGTCTCCCCGTTCGGCGGCGAGGCGTGGGCGATCCCGCAGACCGGCGACCAGGCCAAGCAGCAGAAGGCCGCCGAGCTCGTGCAGTGCCTCACCGGCGACGAGAACCAGGTGGAGATCTCGGTGGCCACCGGCACCGTGCCCACCAAGCCGGAGCTGGCCGGGCAGGTCTCCGCGCAGAACCCGAACCTGGCCACCTTCGCCGAGCAGGTCCCCGACCTGCGCGCGCGCACCGGTGAGCTGGGCCCGGACTGGCCGAAGGCCGCCACGAAGATCTACACGGCGGTCCAGAACGCCCTCGTCGGCGGCATGACGCCCGAGGAGGCCCTCCGGCAGGCGCAGGATGGCTGACCTCGCCGCCCCCGGGCGCGCGGCCGGCGGGGTCGGCGCCCCGCCGGCCCCGGCGCCGGCGCGACGGGGCCCCTCGCGACGGGTGTCCGGGCGGCTCCTCGAGGTCGCGTTCCTCGCCCCCGCCGTGGTGTACCTGACCGTCTTCTTCGGCTACCCCATCGTCAAGAACGTGCTCATGGGGTTCCAGGAGTACACGACGCGCACCTTCTACACGGGCGAGGCGCCGTGGGTGGGGCTGGCGAACTACGCCGACGTCGTCGGCGACGCCGTCTTCAGCCGCGCCGTGGTCAACACGGTGCTCTTCACCGCCGGCTCGATCGCCGGACAGTTCGTCATCGGCCTGGCGATCGCGCTGTTCTTCCGCAAGCGGTTCGCGCTCTCGGGCGTGCTGCGCTCGCTGCTGCTGCTGCCCTGGCTGATCCCCATGATCGCCGGGACGGCGGTGTGGCGGTGGATCCTGGACACCGACAACGGCGCCCTAAACCGCATCCTGTCCGCCCTGCCGCTCGTCGACGCCCGCCCCGAGTGGCTGACCAGCACCTCGCTGGCCCTGGTCGCCGTCATCGGGGTCAACATCTGGCTCGGCATCCCGTTCAACACCACGATCCTCTACGGCGGGCTGCAGGAGATCCCCGAGGAGCTGTACGAGGCCGGCGCGCTGGACGGCGCCACCGGCTGGCGCGCGTTCCGGCACATCACCTGGCCGCTGCTGCGCCCGGTGGTCACCGTGGTGCTCGTCCTGGGCGTCGTCTACACGCTGAAGGTCCTGGACGTCATCCTCGGCCTCACCGGCGGCGGACCGGCCAACGCGACCCAGACCATCGCCCTGGCGTCGTACATGGCCTCCTTCCGGGAGTTCGACTTCGGTGCCGGTGCCGCCCTGGGCAACATCCTCATCCTCATGTCCCTGGCCTTCGCGATCGTCTACCTGCGCGCCAACCGGCGCGCGGTGGACGAGTGAGGAGCACCCCGTGAGCACCGCACTGCCCACCCGCCCGGCGGCCGCCGCGGCGGCGCGCACCGGGCCCGGCGAGGGCCGGGCGCCGCGCCGCCCGCTGCACACCGCCGTCGGCCTCGTCCTGCTGGCGTTCATGCTGTTCCCGCTGTACTGGATGGTGAACGTCTCCCTGCAGCCGGCCGGCAACGCCGTCGCGACGCCGTGGCTGCCGTTCGACCTCACCCTGCGCGGGTACGAGACGGCCATCGCCCAGCAGGGCGGCAACCTCGTCACCAGCCTCGTGGTGAGCATCGGCTCGGTGGTGTTCAGCCTGCTGGTCGCCACCCCGGCCGCCTACGCCATGGCCCACTTCCGGTTCGGGCGGTGGGCCGACGCGGTGCTGTTCGGGGTCCTCATCACGCAGATGGTCCCCGGCATCGTCGTCGCCAACGCCCTGTACAACCTCTACAGCGACCTCGGCGTGCTCAACAGCGTGCCCGGCCTGGTCCTGGCCGACTCCACCGCCGGGGTGCCGTTCTCGATCCTGCTGCTGCGCGCGTTCATGCGCGGCGTGCCGCCCTCCGTCATCGAGGCCGCGTACGTGGACGGCGCCGGGCCCGTGCGCGCGTTCGTCTCCGTCGTGCTGCCGATGAGCCGCAACGCGCTCATCACCGCCGGGCTGTTCACGTTCCTGTTCGCCTGGGGCGACTTCCTGTTCGCCCTGACCCTGACCACCACCGAGGACGTGCGCCCGGTCACCCTGGGCCTGTACACCTACGTCGGCAGCTTCGTCGCCGACTGGTCGCCCATCATGGCGACGGCCGTGCTGTCGTCGCTGCCCGCCATCGCCCTGCTCGTCCTGGCCCAGCGCTACGTCGCCGCCGGCCTGGCGGGCGGGTCCGTCAAGTCCTGAGGGACGCCCCCACCACCAGTCCCGAGGAGGACCAGTGAGCAACCCGATCCGCGTCACCGTCTGGGGCGAGAACCGCCACGAGCAGCTCGAGCCGGAGGTCGCCGCGCGCTACCCCGACGGCATGCACGGCGCCATCGCCCAGGGCGTCGAGCAGCACCTCGGCGCGCGCGCCGTCGTGCGCACCGCCACCCTCGACGAGCCCGAGCACGGCCTCACCGAGGAGGTGCTGCGCGAGACCGACGTCCTGACCTGGTGGGGGCACGCCGCCCACGGCGAGGTCTCCGACGAGGTCGCCGAGCGCGTGCAGCAGCACGTCCTGGCCGGCATGGGCCTGATCGTGCTGCACTCCGGGCACTGGTCGAAGGTGTTCACCCGGCTCATGGGCACCTCCTGCACGCTGCGCTGGCGCGCCGAGCACGACCGCGAGCTGGTGTGGACGGTCGACCCCACCCACCCCATCGCGCAGGGCGTGCCGCAGCCGCTCATCATCGACGAGGACGAGATGTACGGGGAGTTCTTCGACATCCCCGCCCCCGACGAGCTGGTGTTCATCTCCTCCTTCTCCGGCGGGGAGGTGTTCCGCTCCGGCTGCACCTTCAAGCGCGGGCACGGGAAGATTTTCTACTTCCGCCCCGGCGACCAGGAGTACCCCACGTACTTCCACGACGGGGTGCGCAAGGTGATCTCCAACGCCGTCGAGTGGGCCGTGACCGTGCGCCCCGAGCGCACCGCCCCGGTGCTGCTGCGCTACGAGACCGAGGACTTCTACAACGGCCACGGCTACCAGGGTGCGCTGAAGGCGGAAGCGCAGGAGGCCCAGGGGGCCGCGGGGTCCGAGCTGCAGGGGGCCGGGCAGTGAGCGCACCCCTGCGCGTCGTCCTCGTGGGCGCCGGCGGCATGGGCAGGGCGTGGCTGCGCACGATCCTCGACGACGCCGAGGTGGAGCTGGCCGGCGTGGTCGACCTCGACCTCGGCACCGCCGCCGCCGCGGTCGCCGACGCCGGCGTGCCGGACGTGCCGCTGGGCCGCGACGCCGTCGAGCTGGCGCGCGCCACCGGGGCGGACGCCCTCGTCAACGTCACCGTGCCGCGCGCGCACCACCCGGTGACCACCGCCGCCCTCTTCGCCGGGCTGCCGGTGCTGGGGGAGAAGCCCGTCGCCGAGGACGTCGCCCAGGCGCTGTCGCTGGTGGCGGCCGCCGAGGTCACCGGCGAGCTGTTCGTCGTCAGCCAGTCCCGCCGCTACAACGCCCACCTGTTCGCCTTCCGGGAGCAGGCGCGCGCGGTCGGCGACCCCGGCGTGCTGACCACCGAGTTCTTCAAGGCCCCGCGCTTCGGCGGGTTCCGCGAGGAGATGGCCCACCCGCTGCTGCTGGACATGGCGATCCACCCCTTCGACACCGCCCGCTTCCTGCTGGGGGCGGAGCCGGTGTCGGTGTACTGCGAGGAGTTCAACCCCTCCTGGAGCTGGTACGCCGGTGACGCCGCGGCCACCGCGGTGTTCGAGATGACCGGCGGGGTGCGCTACGTCTACACCGGCAGCTGGTGCTCGCCGGGGCAGGAGACGTCGTGGAACGGCTCCTGGCGGCTGTCCGGCTCGGCGGGCACCGCCCGCTGGGACGGCGACTCCGCGCCCGTGCTGGAGACCTCCTCCGGCGCCGCGCCCGCCCCCTCGGCCGACCCCGGCCGGGAGATCGCCGGCTCGCTGCGCGCCTTCACGCGCGCCCTGCGCGCGGGCACCGCGCCGATGGGCGAGGTGCACGAGAACGTCCTGAGCCTGGCGATGGTCGAGGCCGCGGTCGCCTCGGCGGCCTCGGGCGCGCGCGTGCTCGTGGACGACGTCCTCGAGCGCGCCCACGAGCGGGCGCTGGCCGGCGAGCGGCGCGAGGACGTGCGGGCGGTGCTGGCGTCGTGGACCTCGGTGCGCGAGGCCCTGGCCGCCGGCACCCCCGCCACGGCCGCCACCCAGCCCGCCCAGCCCGCTCAGCCCGCTCAGCCCGTCGCCTG
>NZ_JBJLSG010000200.1:0-7870 GCF_050871925.1 Kineococcus gurbantunggutensis | reverse complement strand
GGGCGGGGGCGCGGCGCCCCCGCCCCCCGCGCACCGCTCAGCCCTCGCGCAGCTCCGTGACCAGGGAGTCCACCACCGCCAGCAGCGGCTGCTGCGCGCCCGCGCGCCGCGCCGCCTCGAACGCGGCGCGCTGGCGCTGGTAGCTGGCCCCGCGGCGCGGGATCTGCGCGACCAGGCGCAGCTCGTCCTCGCAGCGCAGCCGGCGCGCCACGGGTTCCAGCCGGGTCAGCCAGTCGTCCAGGTCGTCGGTGACCAGGCGCTCGCGGCCGGCGGCGTCCACGATGATCTCCGCGTCCAGCCCGTAGCGGGCCGAGCGCCACTTGTTCTCCTGCACGTGCCACGGCGGCATGGTCGGCAGCTCGCGGCCGGCCTCCAGCTCGCCGTCCAGGTGCACCACGAGGCAGTGCACCAGGGCGGTGATGGCCCGCAGCTCCCACAGGGTGGGGGTGCCGTCGCACACCCGGACCTCGATGGTGCCCAGGCGGGGGGAGGGGCGCACGTCCCAGCGCACGTCGGACAGGCCGTCGATGACGCCGGTGACGAGCATGTCGTCGACGTAGCCCTCGAACTCCTCCCAGCGCCCGAACTGGAAGGGCAGCCCCGCGGTGGGCAGCTGCTGGAACATCTGCGAGCGGTTGCTGGCGAAGCCGGTGTCGTGGCCGGCCCAGTACGGCGAGGACGCCGACAGCGCCTGCAGGTGCGGGTAGTGGTTGAGCAGCGTGTTGAGGATCGGCAGGACCTTGTGCACCGAGTCGATGCCCACGTGCACGTGCACGCCCCAGATGAGCAGCTGCCGGCCCCACCACTGGGTGCGCTCGAGCAGCTCGTCGTAGCGCGGGTCGTCGGAGACGAGCTGGTTGTCGAACACGCCGAAGGGGTGCGTGCCCGAGCACACCAGGTCCAGCCCCATCGCGTCGGTGACCCGGCGGATCGCCGCCAGCGAGGAGGAGAGGTCCTCGGCGGCCTCGGCGACGGTCTCGCACACCGGCGTGACGATCTCCAGCGTGTTGCGCAGCAGCTCCTTGGTGACCCGCTGCCCGCCCGCGTGGGCGGGCAGGTCCAGCGCCCGCATCACCTCCGCGGCCGAGGACGCCAGGTCCCGGGTGCCGCGGTCGACGAGGACCACCTCCCACTCCACGCCCAGCGTGGGGCGCGGGGAGGCGTTGAAGTCGATCCTGGTTCCCCTGCCCACCGACCGATCACACCACACGCACCCGTGGTGCGCTCGCCACCGGCTGCGTACCGTCCGGGGCGTGAGCACACACGAGCGGGAGACGGACGTCGTCGTGGTCGGGGCGGGGCCGGTGGGCGAGAACGTCGCCGACCGCGCCTCGCGCACCGGCCTGGAGGTCGTGGTCGTCGAGGACGAGCTGGTCGGCGGGGAGTGCTCGTACTGGGCGTGCATGCCCAGCAAGGCGCTGCTGCTGCCCGGGCACGCCCTGGCGGCCGCGCGGCGGCTGCCCGGCGCGGCGCAGGCCGTCACCGGCGGCCTGGACGCCGCGGCGGTGCTGGCGCGCCGCACGAGCTTCACCGGCGACTGGGACGACTCCTCGCAGGTCGAGTGGCTGGAGTCCGCCGGGCTGCACCTGCTGCGCGGGCGCGGGCGCCTCGCCGGACCGCGCCGGGTGGAGGTCGAGGGCGAGGACGGCACCACCGCGCTCACCGCGCGCCGCGCGGTCGTCCTGGCCACCGGGTCCGTGCCGGTGCTGCCGGACGTGCCGGGCCTGGTGCCCGCCAACCCGTGGACCAGCCGCGAGGCCACCGGCGCCGACGCGGTGCCCGGCCGGCTGGCCGTCCTGGGCGGCGGCACGGTGGCGGTGGAGCTGGCGCAGGCGTACGCCCGGCTGGGCTCGCGCGTGACGCTGCTGGCCCGCTCCGGGCTGCTGGGCCGCGAGGAGGGCTTCGCCGGCGAGCTGGTCGCCGACGCGCTGCGCGCCGACGGGGTGGACGTGCGCCTGGGCGCCTCCCCGGCCTCGGTGGAGCGCCCCCGGCCGGGCGGGGAGGTCACCGTCGTGCTGCGCGACGGCGCGCGCGTGGTGGCCGACGAGCTGCTGGTGGCGACCGGCCGGCGCGCGGCCACCGAGGGCATCGGGCTGGAGAGCGTGGGCCTGCAGGACGGCGCGGAGCTGGAGGTGGGCGACGACGGCCTCGTCGCCGGCGTGGAGGGCGGGTGGCTGCACGCGGTGGGCGACGTGTCCGGGCGCGTGCAGCTGACCCACCAGGGCAAGTACGAGGGCCGCGTGGTCGGCGACGCGATCGCCGCCCGCGCCCGCGGGGAGCTGACCGGGCCCGCGCCCGCCTGGTCCCGCTACGCCGCCACCGCCACGCGCACCGCCACCCCGCAGGTGACGTTCACCGACCCCGAGGTCGCCTCCGTGGGCCGCACCTCCGAGCGGGCCCGCAGCGAGGGCCTGGACGTGCGCGTCGTCGACTACGACGTCGCGAACGTCGCCGGCGCCTCGCTGACCGCCGACGGCTACACCGGCCGCGCCCGCCTCGTCGTCGACGAGCGGCGCCGCGTCCTCGTGGGCGCCACCTTCGTCGGCCAGGGCGTCGCGGAGCTGCTGCACTCCGCGACGATCGCCGTCGTCGGCGAGGTGCCACTGGAGCGGCTGTGGCACGCGGTGCCCAGCTACCCCACGATCAGCGAGGTGTGGCTGCGCCTGCTGGAGGAGTACGGGCTGTGAGCGCCGCCGCGGGGGTGGGCGGGGGCCTGCGCGCGGCCGTGGCCGGCGAGGCCGCGCTGCGGCTGGCCTTCGCGGCGTGGTTCCTGGCCCGCCCGGACGCCCCCGCCCGCGCGTGGGGGCGTCCGGCCTCCGCCGGCGCGCGCCGCCTGGCGCGCGCGGTGGCCGTGCGCGAGCTGGTGCTCGGGGCCGGGACCGCCGCGGCCCTGGTGCGCGGGCGCCCGGTGCGCGGCTGGGTGCTGGCGATGGCCGCGGCCGACGCCCTCAACGGCACCGCCACCGCGGTGGCCGGGCTGCGCGGGGCGGTGCCGGCGCGCCGGGCGGCGGGGCTGGCCGCCTTCGACCTGTCGGGCACCGCCAGCGAGGTGCTGCTGGCGCGCCGGCTCCGGCAGCGCCCGCCCCGCGCCGTCCGGCCCGTGCCACGATGAGCCGGTGCCACCACCGGACCGGCCCGTGGACGAGCCGTCGGACGCGTCCGGCGTCGCGGCGGTGCGCCTGGCCTACGACGCCGTGGCCGACCTGTACGCCACCCACCTGCCGGACGCGCGCGCCGAGGGTCCGCTGGACCTGGCGCTCCTCGACGCCTTCGCGGAGGCGGTGCAGGCCGGCGGGGACCCGGTGGTCCTGGACGCCGGGTGCGGCGCGGGCCGCATCAGCCGCCACCTGGCCGACCGCGGCTGCTCCGTGGAGGGCGTGGACCTGTCCCCGGGGATGGTGGAGCAGGCGCGGCGCGCGCACCCCGACCTGCGCTTCGCCGTGGGGTCGCTGAGCGAGCTGCCCTTCCCCGCCGGCCGCTTCGCCGGGGTGCTGCTGTGGTACTCCACCATCCACACGCCCCCGGCCGGGCGGGCGCGGGTGTTCTCCGAGGCCGCCCGGGTGCTGCGCCCGGGCGGGCACGTCCTCGTCGGCTTCCAGGCCGGGGAGGGCACCCGCGACGTCTCGGCGGCGTACCGCCGCCACGGGCGCGAGGTGCGGCTGCACCGGTACCTGTCCACCCCGGAGGAGGTGCGCGCCCACCTGGAGGCCGCGGGCCTGCGCGAGCAGGTGCGCCTGGTGCGCCGCCCGCGCGGCGCCGAGGGCGAGGACCAGGCGTTCCTGCTCGCCCGCCTCGGCTGACCCCTGCGGGAACCGGCCCGCGCGGGAACCGGCCCGCGCAGGTCAGCCGAGGCGCGCGCTCACTCCGAGGCGGTGGAGGTGTCGCCCTCGCGCTGCTCGCTGCTGGGCGGGCCCACCCACACGGTCTTGGCGTTCATGAACGCGTACATGCCCACGTCGGTCAGCTCGCGGCCGTAGCCGCTCTGCTTGACCCCGCCGAAGGGCAGCTGCGGGTAGCTGGTGGTCATGCCGTTGACGAAGACCATCCCGGACTGCACGTCGCGCACGAACCGCGCGCGCTCGTCCTCGTCCTCGGTCCAGATGTTCGAGCCCAGCCCGTAGGGGTGGCTGTTGGCGATGTCGATCGCCTCCTGCAGGTCCGAGACGGTGAACAGCGCGGCGACGGGGCCGAACACCTCCTCGTCGTACACGCGCATCTGCGGGGTGATCCCGGTCAGCAGGGTCGGCGGGTAGTACCAGCCCGGCCCGTCGGGCCGCTGCCCGCCGACGACGAGGGTGGCGCCCTTGTCGACGGCGTCCTGCACGTACTCCTCGACGTCGCTGCGCCCGGACTCCGTGGCCAGCGGGCCGACCTGGGTGTCGGCCTCCATCGGGTCGCCGACCTTCAGGGCGGCGAGCTTCTCGGCGAACAGGCGGGTGAACTCCTCGGCCACGTCGGCGTGCACGAAGAAGCGCTTGGCGGCGATGCAGCTCTGGCCGTTGTTCTGGCAGCGCGCGGTGACCGCCACCCCGGCGGCGGTCTCCAGGTCCGCGGAGGGCATCACGACGAACGGGTCGCTGCCGCCGAGCTCCAGCACCGTGGGCTTGAGGACGTCACCGGCGATGGAGGCCACCGATCGGCCCGCCGGCGCGCTGCCGGTCAGGGTGGCGGCCACCACGCGGTCGTCGCGCAGCACCCGCTCGATCGTGGCCGAGCCGATCAGCAGCGTCTGGAACACGTCGTCGGGGAAGCCGGCCCTGCGGAACAGCTCCTCCATGTACAGCGCGGTCTGCGGCACGTTGCTGGCGTGCTTGAGCAGGCCGACGTTGCCGGCCATCAGCGCCGGCGCCGCGAAGCGCATCGCCTGCCACAGCGGGAAGTTCCACGGCATGATCGCCAGCACCACGCCCAGCGGCTGGTGCACGACGTGGGCCTCCTGCGCGCCGACCGCCCCCGCCTCCGCCGGGCGGGGTTCGAGGAAGGCGGGGCCGTGCTCGGCGTAGTAGCGCAGCGCGCCGGCGCACTTGGCGACCTCGGCCTTCGCGGCGGCCAGCGTCTTGCCCATCTCCGTGGTCATCAGCCGGGCCACGTCGTCGGTGTCGGCGTCCAGCACGTCGGCGGCCGCGCGCAGCCAGCCCACCCGCTGCTCCACGCTCGTCAGCCGGTAGGAGGCGAAGGCCGCCGAGGCGCGCGCGATGCGGTCCTCCAGGGCCTCCTCGCCCAGCGGTTCGAACTCCCGGACCGTCTCACCGGTCGCCGGGTTGATCGTCGCGATCGCCACCTGGGTCCACCCTCCGCACGCGTCCGGCGCCGGCCTCCCGCCGGCGCCGCCGGAACCCGTCCTACCCCCGCCCGGGCGCACCCGCCACCGCACCGCCCCGGCGGGGCACACTGGCGCGGTGACGAGCACCGACGAGCGACCCGCGGCGTCGCTGACCATCGCCGAGGCGGCCCGGCGCCTGGGGCTGACGACGCACGCGCTGCGCTACTACGAGACCGAGGGGCTGCTCGTCGGCGCCCCCTCGCGCACCCCGACCGGCCGGCGCCGCTACGCCGAGCGCGACCTGGGCTGGATCGCCGTGGTGCAGCGGCTGCGGGCCACCGGGATGCCGGTGCGCGAGGTGCGCGAGTACGCCGAGCTGGTGCGGGCGGGGGAGGGCACCGAGGCGCAGCGCCTGGCGCTGCTGCGCGCGCACCGCGAGCGCGTCCTGGCCCAGCTGGACGAGGTCAGCGGCCACCTGGGGGCGATCACCGCCAAGATCGAGGGCTACGAGCGGCGGGTGGGCGCCTCCGGTTGACTTCGAGCGCGCTCGAAGTCGCAGGCTCGCCGCATGGCTCCCTCGACGGACTTCCCCACCCGCACGCTCGGCAGCGCCGCGCACGGCACCGAGCTGACCGTCTCCGCCCTCGGCCTGGGCTGCATGGGCATGAGCGCCTTCTACGGCACCGGTGACGAGGCCGAGTCCCTGGCCACGATCGGCGCCGCCCTCGACGCCGGCGTGACGCTGCTGGACACCGCCGACATGTACGGGCCCTTCACCAACGAGCAGCTCGTCGGGCGGGCGATCGCCTCCCGGCGCGACGAGGTCGTCCTGGCCACGAAGTTCGGCAACGAGTTCCTGCCCGACGGCGGCCGCCGCGTCAACGGCCGCCCCGAGTACGTGCGCGCGGCCTGCGACGCCAGCCTGCAGCGCCTGGGCGTGGACGTGATCGACCTGTACTACCAGCACCGCGTCGACACCACCGTCCCCGTCGAGGAGACGTGGGGGGCGATGGCGGAGCTGGTCGCCGCCGGCAAGGTGCGCCGCCTGGGCATCAGCGAGGCCGCCCCGGAGACGATCCGCCGCGCCCACGCCACCCACCCGGTCACCGCCGTGCAGACCGAGTGGTCGCTGTGGACGCGCGACGTGGAGCAGGACGGCGTCCTGGCCGCCGTGCGCGAGCTGGGCATCGGGTTCGTGCCGTACTCCCCGCTGGGCCGCGGCTTCCTCTCCGGCGCCATCCGCAGCGTCGACGACCTGGACCCCGACGACTTCCGCCGCAGCAACCCGCGCTTCCAGGGCGAGAACTTCCAGCGCAACCTCGTCCTCGTCGACGAGGTCCGCGCGCTGGCCGACGCCAAGGGCGTCCCCGCCGGGCAGGTCGCGCTGGCCTGGCTGCTGGCGCAGGGACCGGACGTCGTGCCGATCCCGGGCACCAAGCGCCGCTCCTACCTGGCGGAGAACCTCGCCGCCGTGCACGTGGAGCTGACCGCCGACGAGCTGGCCCGCCTGGAGGCCGTGCTGCCCGTGGGCGCCACCGCCGGCGAGCGCTACCCCGACATGAGCACCGTGCACCGCTGACCGGCCCGCGACCCGAGGAGCCCCCGTGGACACCGCCCTGCACGTCGCCGACTTCACCCCCTACGGCGGGGACGAGCGCATCGCCGCCGGCCTGGCCGACACCGCCCGCGCCGCCGACGAGGCGGGTTTCCGGACCCTGACCCTCATGGACCACTGGTTCCAGATGGAGTCGATGGCCCCGGCGACCGACCCGATGCTGGACGGGTACACCGCGCTCGGCTACCTCGCCGGGCGCACCGAGCACCTGCAGCTCGGGCTGCTCGTCACCGGCGTCACGTACCGCCACCCCGGCCTGCTGGCCAAGACCCTCGCCACCCTGGACGTCCTCTCCGGCGGCCGGGCGCTGCTGGGCATCGGCGCGGCCTGGTACGAGCGCGAGCACGCCGGGCTGGGCGTGCCGTTCCCGCCGGTCGCCGAGCGCTTCGAGCGCCTGGAGGAGGCGCTGCGCGTGTGCCGGCAGATGTGGAGCGAGGACGACGGCCCCTTCGAGGGCCGGCACTACCGCCTCGCCGAGACGCTGTGCCGCCCGCGGCCGCTGCAGCCCGGCGGCCCGCCGGTGCTCATCGGCGGCATGGGGGAGAGGAAGACCCTGCGGCTGGTCGCCGAGCACGCGCAGGCGTGCAACCTCTTCGACGCCGGCCGCGAGGTCCTGGCCCACAAGCTGCAGGTCCTGGACCGGCACTGCGCCGACGTCGGGCGCGACCCGGCGCAGGTGGAGCGCACCGTCATCTCCGGGACCGACCCGCTCGTCGACACCGATGCGTTCCTGGCCTCGATGGCGGAGTACGCGCGGCTGGGGATCTCGAAGGTGTGGGTCAGCCCCCGCGGCGTGGAGGACCTGCCCGGCTGGGTCGCCGCCGTCGGCGAGCGGGTCGTCCCCCGCCTGCGCGAGCTCTGACCCCGCACCCCCGCACCCCGGACCCCGGACCCCCGCCCCCCCCCCTCGGACACCCCACCCACCCCGAACCCCCCGGCGGCTTGGTCGTCAAGGTCTAGATATAATTAAACCGCGCGCTGGGGCGGCTCGG
>NZ_JBJLSG010000199.1:0-7876 GCF_050871925.1 Kineococcus gurbantunggutensis | reverse complement strand
CCCCCCCCCCCCCCCCCCCCCCCCCCCCCCCCCGCCCCCCCCCCCCCCCCCCCCCCCCCCCCCCCCCCCCCCCCCCCCCCCCCCCCCCCCCCCCCCCCCCCCCCCCCCCCCCCCCCCCCACGCCGGCTCCCCGGCGCCCGCCGCGAGCACCGCCTCGGCGGCCCCCGGTCCGGCGGCCCCCGGTCCGGCGACCACCGTGCTGGCCACCGTCCGGGAGGAGGCGCGCGGGCTGCCCGGGCACACGGTGTACCGGCCGGCGGACCTGCGGGGCCTGCCCCGCCACAGCCTGCCGCTGATCGTCTACGGCAACGGCGCCTGCGCCAGCAGCAACCTGCCCGCGGTCACCTTCCTGACCGGGCTGGCCTCCCAGGGGTACGTGGTGGTGGCCAACGGGGCGCTGGACGCCTTCCCCGGCGCGGGCGACCCGGGCAGCACCAGCGCGCACCCCGAGGCCCTGCTGGCCGCGGTGGACTGGGCCGGCACCAAGGCGGCCCGGCGGCAGTTCGAGGGTCGCCTCGACATCTCCCGCGTCGGGGTCCTGGGCCACTCCTGCGGGGGGATCGAGGCGCTGGCGGCCGGCACGGACCCGCGCGTCGACGCGGTCGCCGGGTTCAACACCGGGTACTTCGAGCAGCCGAGCTTCGGCGGTTACGGGCGCGAACTGCTCGCCGGCCTGCACAGCCCGACGCTGCTGGTCAACGGCGGACCGGAGGACGTCGCCTACCGCAACAGCATCGAGAACTACGACCTGCTGGACGTTCCCGCCGTCCTGGCCGAGAACAGCGCGGCGGGTCACTCCGGCCTGATCGAGGGGTTCCAGGTCACCGACGGCTGGGGGGTCGCCGCCGACTGGTTCGACTTCGTGCTGCGCGGGCAGTCCGCAGCACGGGCCCGGTTCCTCGGGCCGCAGTGCGGCCTGTGCACCGAGCAGGAGTGGTCGCTCACCTCCAAGGGGTTCGCGTCGTGATCCGCCGCACCGCGGTGGCCGTCCTGGCCGTGGCGCTGACCGCCGCGGTGCACACCGGGCCGGCCGGTGCCGCACCCGCGCCTCCCGCGGGCGCTCAGCCGTGCCTGAGCGGTTCCCCCGCACGCCCCACGTGCCTGTCGGGGACGCTGGAGGACGGCACCCCGTTCCAGTTCGTCGTCCCGCAGGACTGGAACGGCACCGTCGTGGTGGCCCTGGACTTCGTCGGCGGTGGACCGGACGAGGAGCTCACGCAGCGCCTGCTGGCCGACGGGACCGCCCGCGGCGGAACCTCCCGGGCGGTGACGGGGTGGGACCTGCGCGCCGCGATCGACAACCAGGCGGAGGCCCTGGACCGCTTCGAGCAGGCGTACGGCCCGGCGCAGCGCGCCGTCGCCTCGGGCACCTCCATGGGGGGTTTCGTGTCCGCCGGCGTCGCCCAGGTCCACCCCGGGCGCTTCGACGCCGCCGTGCCGCTCTGCGGCGGGCTCAGCGGCTCGGTGGCCCAGTGGAACCAGAAGCTGGACACCGTCTTCGTGCTGGAGCGGCTCGTCGCGCCGGGCCTGCCGGTGATCGACGTGCCCGCCGACGTCGGGGCGGCGCAGCGGGCCTGGATCGAGGCGATCGGGCAGGCCCAGCGGACGCCGCTCGGCCGGGCTCGCACCGCCCTGGCGGCGGCCGTGGGGCAGGTGCCCGCTTGGGGGGTCGAACCGGACGGCAGCACACCGCCACCACCGCAGCGGCACGACGCGGAGGCGCTGCAGCGCGGCGCCTACCTCGCCCTGGCCGGCGGGCCGCTGCCCTACGTCGGGCAGGCGATGAGCAGCAGGCGCCAGATCGGCGCCGTCGTCGGCGGCAACCCCTCGTGGAACACCGGCGTCGACTACGCGGCCCAGCTGCGCCGGGCCGACCCGGCGCTGCGGCGGGCCGTGCACGAGCTGTACCGGGCGGCGGGCACCGACGTGCGCACCGACCTCGCCGACCTGGCCGCCGCCCCCAGGATCACGGCCGACCCCGCTGCGGTCGAGCGCTTCGCGCGCGGACTCGTGCTGGACGGGGACCTGGAGGTCCCCGTCCTGACCGTGACCAACACCGGTGACCAGATCTCGACCGCCGCCCAGGACGGCTGGTACGGGCAGGCCGTGCGGCGCGCAGGGAAGGGTTCCCTGCTGCGCCAGGTGCACGTGCGCTCCGCCGGCCACTGCGCGTTCTCCGCCGCCGAGCAGCAGGCGGCGCTGCGCACCGTGCTCACCCGCTCGGCGACGGGTCGCTGGCCGGCCACGTCGCCGCGGGCGATGAACGCACGGACGGTGCAGGCGGGTACGCGCGAGGCGCCCAGGTTCGTGCGCGCGTTCCTGCCCCGGTTCAACCGGCCCTAGCCGGACCGGGCACCCCGGCCGGCGGGTCCGGAACGGGTGCGTCGTGCTCCTCGAAGCGCTCCCGGGCCGCCTCCACCTCGTCCAGGTACCGCGTGCTCCAGGCCAGCAACGCCTCCACCGGCTCGCGCAACGTCTTGCCCAGGGCGCTGATGCGGTACTCCACCGCCACCGGCCGCGAGCTGACGACCTCGCGCTCCACGACCCCGTTGCGCTCCAGGCGGCGCAGCGTCGCCGTCAGCGACTTGCCCGTGACCGCAGGGATCGCCCGGCGCAGCTCGCTGAAGCGGCAGGGGCGCTCGCACAGCTCCTCCAGCACCTGCAGCGACCACTTGTCCAGCACCTGGTCCAGCAGGTCGCGGTGCGGCGCGGAGACCCTGAGGACCCCGGGAGCGGCACCGGGACCGGGACGGGAGCCGAGGACGGGGCGGGGGCGCGTGGTTTCCGGCACGACACCTAGTCTCGTTGAAGTTCCCTGCGGGCACCAGGTAGCAATGGGGTACCAGCCGGTGGGCCGGGCCACCCGGCCCGGCCGCGGCCCCACCCGAGCGACGCGAGGAGCGACCCGTGCCCGTGCAGCGATTCAGCCCCGACGGCCTGATGCAGCCGGTCCCCTACCACCACGTCGCGGTCGCCACCGGGACCCGCCACGTCCACGTCGCCGGCCAGATCGCCCGCGACGGCTCGGGGCGGGCGCAGGCACCGGGCGACCTCGCCGGCCAGGTCGCCCACGCCCTGCGCGGCGCCGGTGCGGGCCTGCGCGCTGCCGGCGCGGGGTTCGGCGACGTGGTGCGGCTGACGTTCTACGTCACGGACTGGAGCCCGGAGAAGATCGAGCCCTTCCTGGCCGGTGTCGAACGGGTCGCCGAGGAGCTGGACCTGCCCCGGCCGCTGCCGCCGGCCTCCCTGATCGGTGTCAGCCACCTCTTCGAGCCCGACGTCCTCGTGGAGGTCGAGGCCACCGCGGTCCTGGACTGAGGGGTCCCCGCCGGGCGCCGGCGCCTCAGCCGACCACCGGCGCCGAGCTCGGCGGCGAGGACGGGGCCCGCCCCGCGCCGGGGCCGCGCAGGATCGAGGTCATCTTCTTGCCCCGGGCCAGCTCGTCGACCAGCTTGTCCATCCAGCGGATCCGCTGCATCAACGGGTCCTCGATCTCCTCCACCCGGTGACCGCAGATGAGCCCGGTGATCTGCGAGGCGTGCGGGTTCACCCCCGGCGCCTGCGCGAAGAAGGTCTCCAGGTCGACCCCGTCCGCGATGGCGGCCCGCAGACCGGCCTCGTCGTAACCGGTGAGCCAGCAGATCACCTGCTCCACCTCCTGCCGGCTGCGGCCCTTGCGCTCGGCCTTGGCCACGTACAGCGGGTGGATGTCGGCGAAGCTGGTGCCGAAGATGCGGTGCCGCGCCACGGTGCGCCTCCTCCAGCCGTCGTCACGCCCGCTCCCAGCATCGGCGGAAACGCGCCGGGGGTCAACGACCGTGCCGAGATCCACGTGGTCGCCGTCGCGCCGCTGGGCGGCGGTGATCGCGGCGATCTGCTCACGGTTCCGGGGCACCCGCGCTGGACAGCACGTCCAGCACCGTCACCTGGACGGAGGTCTTCGAGGAACGGCGTGGCCCCGATGCGGACTCTCGACCGGGCGCAGACCGACCCGGAGAACCGGATCGGCCGGCAAGCCCCTGCGCGGAGTTCTCCGCGAGGCCCCGCTCAACGGCACCCCGGTCCGCGATCGGGGCGGCGGGACGGGGGCCCGGCGAGGAGCCTCAGGCGTTGCTGCGCACGGCGTAGCGCACGTGCACCACGCCGTTGCCGAACCGCCGATGGTCCAGCAGGTGCAAGTGCGCTCGCACGCCCCCGGGGAGCACCGGCTTGCCGCCGCCGACGATCACGGGGTGCAGCAGCAGCACGCACTCGTCCACCAGACCGTGCCGGAACGCCTGCGCACCCAGCCCCGCGCCTCCGACGCTCAGATCCGGACCCGAGACCTCCTTGAGCCGCCGCACCGCCTCGGGATCGAAGGACCGCTCGATCCTCGTGCGCGCCGTCGACACCCCGTCGAGGGTCGAGGAGTACACGACCTTGTCGGCGTCGCGCCAGATCCGCGCGTACTCGCGGACGACGGCCGGTTCACCGGTCAACCAGCCGTCGTCCTCCCACACGCGCATGGTCTCGTACATGCGCCGGCCGTACAGGGAGGTGCCGATGCCCCGCTCGTGCTCGTTCCAGAACGCGTGGACCTCCTCGTCCGGCACCGACCAGCCGAAGGAGCCGTCCTCGTCCTCCAGGTAACCGTCCAGAGAGGTGTTGGCTGCGTAGATCAGCTTGCCCACGGGGGCCTCCAACCGGACGAGGGGTTCCAACCTCCACCTCCGCGGCGTCACCGGCAAGGGGCACCGCTACAACCCCAGCCGCAGCGCCACCTCCCGCAGCAGCTGCTCGTGCGTGCACGAGAGGTCCACCTCCACCGCGCCCAGCCCCCGCCGCCGCACCTGCTCGCGCAGCTCGTCGGTGAACAACCGGTCCCGCTCCAGCAGGTTCGCCAGCGCCCGGTGCGGGTCGCCGGTGCGCCCGGCGATCCGCCACGACCCGCCGCGGCTCTCGAAGGCCGCCCGCCGGAAGTCCGGCGTGGGCAGCAGCCACAGCGCACGGCCCGGGTCGGCCAGCAGCGGGGCGACCAGGTCCGGCAGCAGCCGGAACCCCTCCACCAGCACGCCCGGTCCCGCGCGCCCCCCGCCCGCCCCGTCCGTCCCGCTCAGGGCCAGCAGGTCCTCCACGATCAGGTGGAAGCCCTCACCGCGGAACCAGTGGAAGGTCTCCAGCATCACCCGCGGGCTGCGGTGCACCCACCGCTCGTCCACGCTCATCGCCGCGAACGCGTGCAGGTGCGGGCACCGGGCCTCGGGGCAACGGCGGGCGTGCTCGGCCATGACGTCGTCGGTGGCGTACACCCGCAGCCCGTACCGCTCGGCGAGCGACGCCGCGGTCGTCGACTTGCCCGCGCCGCTGCCGCCGCCGAGCCAGCGCACCCCGCTCAACCGCTCCCGCAGCGCCGCGACGTCCACACCCGCCCCCCGGTCAGCCGTGGTGCACCTGCACCGCCCGCCGCCGACGGACCGCCCGCGACGCTCCAGCATCCACCCGTCACCGCGGCGCCGCGCGAGCACGGCTCCTCGGTGGGAGGGGGTCGAGGTCCTGGCGCAGCACGCACCGGGCAGGCTGGAGCCGTGCCACCCACCGCCCGCGCGCTCCGGCGCATCGAAGCAGCACCCGGGACCACCGTCGACGAGACGTCCTGGCCGGACTCGGTGCCCGCCGTGCGCCAGCTGCTCACCGACGGCCTCGAGGTCCCCGCCGGCGTCACCTTCCTCGTGGGTGAGAACGGCGCCGGCAAGTCCACCCTGCTCGAGGCCGTCGCCGAGCTCCTCGGCGCGCACGCCGAAGGCGGAACCCGCGCGCACCTGGCCGGCCCCGAGCGGGGCCGCAGCTCGGACACCTCCACCCTGGGGTCGCGGCTGCGCGCCGTGCGCGGCGCCGGCGGGCGGCGGGAGGTCTTCTTCCTGCGCGCGGAGACGATGCACCGCTTCTACGACTACCTCGAGGAGTCCGACCGGGAGTCCCTGCACCCGGTCGGCCACGGGTTCCACCACCGCAGCCACGGTGAGGGCTTCCTGGACCTGCTGGAGAGCCGCTACACCGCCGCCGCTGGCCTGCTCCTGCTCGACGAGCCGGAGTCGGCGCTCTCCTTCGACAACTGCCTCGTCCTGGCCGCCGGCCTGCAGCGCGCGGCCGAGGAGGGCAAGCAGGTGCTGTGCGCCACCCACTCACCCCTGCTGACCGCCCTGCCCGGCGCCACGGTGCTCGAGGTCGGGGCCGAGGGCATCCGCCCCGTCGCCTGGGAGGACCTGGCCGTCGTCAAGCACTGGCGCTTCTTCCTCGACGCTCCCGAGCGCTACTGGCGCCGCGTGCTGTGACCACCGCGCCCCTCGAGGTCCGGCCCGGCCGGCGCAGCCGCGTCGAGGAGCGCACCACGGCGGGCACGCCTCGTCCACCGGCGGCGCACCGGCGACAGCGCCGCGCCCGCGGCCGGTCGGGCGCGAACCGGAGCCGCCCCGGTCGCCGGGGCGCCGGGCCGGCGGTCGCACCGCTCAGCGGCTGTGCAGCAGCGACACCGCCGCGGCGCCGATCAGCTCGAGGCTCACCTGGTAGCGCTCGTAGCTGATGTTCTTCTCGATCGTGTCCTCGGGCGAGTGGTACGGCGGTTCGAGCAGCGCCGGGCTCTCCTCGCCGCGCCAGGAGAAGTTCGCGCTGGCGATGCCGACCTCCTGGAACGACTGGTGGTCGCTGGCGCCGCGCTGGGTCACCGGGCTGAGGTCGGCGGTGTAGCCGAGCCGTTCGGCGGCGCGGCCCACCGCCCGGGTGGCGGCGTTGTCCGAGCCGTCGAACGACAGGCGCCAGTACCGGGTGGCGGGGTCCCACGAGGTGGCGACCATGTCGTTCTGCAGGACGGCGACGATGCGGTCGCGCTGGGCCTGGTCCAGCTGGGCGACGTGGTGGCGGCTGCCGATGAGGCCCTGCTCCTCGCTGCCCCACAACGCGATCCGCAGCGTGGGACCGGCGGGCGGCAGCGTGCGCAGGACGCGGGCGAGTTCCAGGCACAGGCCGGTGCCGGAGCCGTCGTCGTTGGCACCGGGTGCGCCGATGACGGAGTCGTAGTGCGCGCTGATGCCCACGACCGGCCCGTCCGGGCCGCTGCGGCCGCGCAGTTCGCCGACCACGTTGACGCTGGTGAGCCCGCGGTGCGCGGTGGTGCTCACGCCCAGGCGCAGCGGGCCGGCGGCGAGCGCGGCGCGCAGCCGCTCCTTCTGCGCCTGGGCGACGCCGACCACGGGTACGGCGGTCGGGGGGAACGGCGCACCCTCGGTGCCCAGCGCCGGGCTGGACGCCTGCGCCCGGCGGGGGAAGACCAGGTCCGGCGGGAGGAGCACCACGGCGACGGCCCCCGCGGCCAGGGCCGTCGCCACGCGCGCGTCGCGGGTGGCGCGCACGGCCACCGCTCCCCCCGGGTCGTCCACCAGGACGACCGCCCCGGCGGCCGCCGCGACCCACTCCCCCGCCGGCTCGGCGGTACCGCCGTCGACGACGGGCCCGCTGACCCGCACGTCGAGCCCGGCCGCGGGCGACGCGCCGGCCTGCCAGCACAGGTCCTGCGGCAGCCCCGGCTCACCGGTGAGCTGCGCCAGGAACTTGTCGGCCACCGGGAACGGCTCGAAGCGCGGCCTCCAGCCGTGGCGGTCCAGGACCGCCGCGACGTAGTCCGCCGCGGCGCGCTCGGAGGCCGTGCCGCCGATGCGCGGGCCGATGCGCTCGGACAGCACGCGCACGTGCTCCACCGCCCGCCACGAGCGGACCTGGCGCGCGACCCGCCGGTCCCACTCCGTGAGGAACGGTGGCCGACCGGGGGCCGGGGGGCCGTCGTCCCCGACCCACGGCGTCCCCGGGGGGGGGCAGGTTGGCGACGGCGCGGGGAGCCTAGTCT
>NZ_JBJLSG010000198.1:0-7894 GCF_050871925.1 Kineococcus gurbantunggutensis | reverse complement strand
CCCCCCCCCCCCCCCCCCCCCCCCCCCCCCCCCCCCCCCCCCCCCCCCCCCCCCCCCCCCCCCCCCCCCCCCCGGGGGCCCCGCGGGAGAGCGGTGGGGGAGCGGTGGGCGGGGAGCGGGGGCCCGGTGCGCGTCAGCGCTCGCGCACGACCGCGCTGGCGCCGGGGTCCAGGTCCAGCACGCCGTCCACCTCCGCCCCGCTCACCTCGTCGAACCCGCTGACGCGCACCGAGGCGGGCTCCTCGCCGTGGTTGAGCGCGAAGAGGAACGAGGTGCCGTCGGCGCCGCGGCGGCGCTGCACGTCCACCGGCCCGGACGCCACCGCCACCGGCTGCACCCCGCCCGCCGCGCACACCTCGCGCAGCAGGGCGGCCAGCGCCTCGTCGTCCAGCAGCGTGCCGAGGTACCAGGCCCCGCCCCCGCCGGGCAGCTCGCGCCGGGTCAGCGCCGCGCACCCGGCGACCGCGCCGTCGGCGTAGCGGGCCAGCACCTCCACGTCCTCGCCGACGGTGGTCAGCTCGGACCAGACGTCGCCCACCGAGCCGTCGTCCAGCTCGCTCGCCACGCCCTCCAGCAGCGGGTGGAACTCCTCCACCCGCACGCCCAGCAGGTCGCGGAAGGCGCCGGGGTAGCCGCCCAGGCGCACCCGCGCCCGCTCGTCCACGACGCCGGAGAAGTACGTCACCAGCACCTGCGCGCCGCCCTCGGCCGCCGCCCGCACGGCCGCGGCGGTGGCGTCGTCGCACAGGTACAGGGTGGGCACCACCACGACGCGGTAGCGGCCCAGCGCGGCCGCCAGGTCGTCCGGGTGCGCCCCCACCGGCACCACGTCCACCGCCACCTGCGCCGCGCGCAGCAGCCGGTGCACCGCGCGGGCGGCGTCCACCGGGCCCACCCGGTCCGAGGGCAGGGTGGGCGCCTCCATCGCCCAGGCGCTGACCCAGTCCACCAGCACCGCCACGTCGGCCTCCACGGCCGCCCCGCGCACGTCGCCCAGCCGCCCCAGCAGCGCGCCCAGCTCGACGACCTCGCGGAAGCGCTCGGAGTCCTCCCCGGCGTGCGGGACCATCGCCGAGTGCCACTGCTCGGCGCCGCCGGCCGAGGCGCGCCACTGGAAGAAGCACACCCCGTCCGCCCCGCGCGCCACGTGCGCCAGGGAGTCCTGCAGCATCCCGCCCGGGGCCTTGGCCGGGTTGACCGGCTGCCAGTTCACCGCGCTGGTGGAGTGCTCCATGAGCAGCCACGGCCCGCGCGCGGCCCCGCGGGTCAGGTCGGCGGAGAAGGCCAGCTCCGCGCGCGGGTCGGCCACCGCGGTGGGGCCGGTGTGCAGCAGGTAGTGGTCGTTGGAGACGACGTCCTGCTCCAGCGCCCAGCGGCCGTAGTCCATCCCGCCCAGGCCGGCGGAGACCATGAAGTTCGTGGTCACCGGCACGTCCGGGGTCAGCCGGCGCAGCACCGCCTTCTCCGCCAGGTGCTGGCCCAGCAGCTCGTCGGAGCTGAAGCGGGCGAAGTCCAGCGCCTGGGCGGGGTTGGGGAAGGTGCTCAGGTGCCCGGGGGCCTGCACCTGCTCGAAGGAGGTGTAGTGCTGGCTCCAGAAGGCCGTGGCCCAGGCCTCGTTGAGGGCCTCCACCCCGCCGTGGCGCCGCTCCAGCCAGCGGCGGAAGGCCGCGGCCGACACGTCGCACCAGCAGCGCGCGTTGTGGCAGCCCAGCTCGTTGCTCACGTGCCACATCCGCAGCGCCGGGTGCTGCCCGAAGCGGCCGGCCAGCTCCTCCACCAGGCGCAGGGAGCGCTCGCGGTACACCGGGGAGGAGGGGCACCAGCTCTGCCGGGAGCCGAAGACCACCCGGCGGCCCTCGGCGTCCACCGGCAGCACCTCGGGCCAGCGCTGCGACATCCACGCCGGCGGCGAGGCGGTGGCGGTGGCCAGGTCCACGCCCACCCCGCCGGCGTGCAGGTCGTCCAGGACCGCCTCCAGCCAGCCCGTCTCGAAGCGGTCCGGCTCGGGCTCCAGCAGGCCCCACGCGAAGATCCCCACCGACACCAGCGTCACGCCGGCCTCGCGCATCAGGCGCACGTCCTCGCCGCGCACCTCCTCCGGCCACTGCTCGGGGTTGTAGTCGGCCCCGAAGGCCAGGCCCGGTCCCTTGATCCACTCTCGCACCGACGCAGCCTGGCGGTCGCCCCCCGGCCGGTCAACCGCCCCGCGGCTGGCAGGATGGGGGCATGGAGCAGTCACCAGCGCAGGGGACGGGGGCGCGCCCGCGCCTGCTGTCGGGGATGCAGCCGACCTCCGGCTCGCTGCACCTGGGCAACTACCTCGGTGCGCTGAAGCAGTGGGTGGCCCTGCAGGACTCCCACGAGGCGCTGTACTGCGTCGTCGACCTGCACGCCCTGACCGTCGGGCCCGACCCGGCCGCGCTGCGCGAGCGCACCCGCGTCACCGCCGCGCAGTACATCGCCGCGGGCGTGGACCCCGAGCGCTCGGCGCTGTTCGTGCAGAGCCACGTGCCGGCCCACGCCGAGCTGGCCTGGGTGCTGTCGTGCCTGACCGGCTTCGGCGAGGCCGCCCGCATGACCCAGTTCAAGGACAAGTCGGCCAAGCAGGGCGCGGAGGGCACCACCGTCGGGCTCTTCACCTACCCGGTGCTCATGGCCGCCGACATCCTGCTCTACCAGGCCGCCGAGGTCCCCGTCGGCGAGGACCAGCGCCAGCACCTGGAGCTGACCCGCGACCTGGCCCAGCGCTTCAACAGCCGCTACGGCGAGACCTTCACCGTGCCCGAGCCGTACATCCTCAAGGGGACGGCCAAGATCTACGACCTGCAGGACCCGGGGGCGAAGATGAGCAAGTCCTCCTCCTCGCCCGGCGGCATCGTCGACGTCATGGACGACCCGAAGGTCACGGCGAAGAAGATCCGCTCGGCCGTCACCGACACCGGCCGCGAGGTCCGCTTCGACCCGGCGGAGAAGGCCGGCGTGTCCAACCTGCTCTCGATCCACTCCGCGCTGTCCGGGCGCAGCGTCGCCGAGCTGGAGGCCGACTTCGCCGGCCGCGGCTACGGCGACCTGAAGAAGGAGCTCGCCGAGGTCGTCACCGACGCCCTCGCGCCCGTGCGCGCCCGCGCGCAGGAGCTCAGCGCCGACCCCGGCGCGCTGGACGAGGTCCTCGCCCGGGGCGCCGAGCGCGCGAACGCGATCGCCGAGGACACCCTCGCCCGCGTCTACGAGCGGGTGGGGCTCGTGGGCCGGAGGCGGTGAGCGCCCTCGGCGGGGGTGCGCGGGCGCTGGGACGGCCCCGCACCCCGGCGCGCTCCGGCACCCGCACCATCGGGGTGTCGATCCCCGTCCCCGACCCGCACGCCGCGGAGCTGACGGCCTGGCGCGCGGACTTCGGCGACCCCCTGGCGCACGCCGTGCCCCCGCACATCACCCTGCTGCCGCCCAGCGAGCTGCCCGCCGGCGCGGCCGAGGAGGTGCGCGCCCACCTGCGGCGCACCGCCGCGCTGCACGCCCCGTTCGTGGTGCACCTGCGCGGCACCGCCACCTTCCGGCCGGTCTCGCCGGTGGTGTTCGTGCAGCTCTCGCGCGGCATCTCCGAGTGCGAGCTGCTGCAGGGCCAGGTGCGCCGCGGCCCGCTGGCCCGGGAGCTGTCCTTCCCGTACCACCCGCACGTCACCGTCGCCCACGACGTGCCCGAGGAGGCCCTGGACCGCGCCGAGCTCGTGTTGCGGGACTGGGAGGCGACCTTCACGGTGAAGGGGTTCAGCCTCTACGAGCACGGAGCCGACGGCGTCTGGCGGCCACGGGAGGACTTCGGCTTCACCGCACCGTAGAAGGAGCCTCAGCACCGGTGGGCGTCGTTCAGCAGGTCCAGGGCCTCCTCGCGCGGTTCAACGCCACCCACCCGGGGCGGGCCTACCGGCGCTACAGCGCCGCGCGCGGCAACGTGCTCGCCGGCGGCATCGCCTACTTCGCGTTCTTCTCGATCTTCCCCGCCCTGGCGGTGGGGCTGACGATCCTGGGCTTCACGATGCGCGGGGTCCCCGAGGTGCGCGACGGGGTGGTCGACGCCCTCGTCGAGGGCGCCGACGACTACCTGCCGGGCCTGGTGCACGCGGGCACGAAGCCGGAGGGCCTGGAGGCCAGCGGCATCTGGATCGGCGACTACCTCACCGGCACCACCCTCACCGTCAGCCTCGTGGTGTCCCTGGGCACGCTGCTGTTCACCGGCCTGGGCTGGATCGACGGGATGCGCCAGGGCATCCGCGCCGTCTTCGGCGAGGACGCCGGCGGGGGCAACCCCGCGCTGCTGAAGCTGCGCGACCTGTCGGTGCTCGTCGTCATCGGTCTGGGCGTGGCGCTCAGCGTCGGCTCGGTCGTGGCCACCAACGGCCTGGGGGAGTGGCTGCTGGGGCTGGCCGGGGTGCAGGACACCACCGCCGGCGGCTGGCTGCTCACCGCCGCCGGCTTCGTCGTCGCCTTCTGCATCGACACCTGCACCTTCCTGGCCGTCTTCCGGGTCCTGCCCGGCGCCGACGTGCCGCTGCGGCACCTGCTCTCCGGCGCCGTGCTCGGCGGCGTCGGCATCGGCCTGCTCAAGCAGTTCGGCACCGGCTTCGCCCGCAACAGCGCCCAGGGCAACGCCTTCCTCGGCGCCGCCGCCAGCATCGTGGTGCTGCTGGTGCTCATGAACCTCATCGGCCGCCTCCTCCTGCTCGCCGCCGCCTGGGCCGCCACCGTCGCCGAGGACGCCGGCAGCCTCGTCGAGCGCGCGATCGCCGGCTACACCGTGCCGCTGGGGCCGCTGCCGGCCGACCACCCCTCCGAGGAGGCGCACCGCTCGCGCCGCGCCGGGGTGGGCTCGGCCGTCGCCTGGGGCACCCTGGCCGCCGGTGCCGCGGTCGCCGCGCGCCGCGCCGCGCGCTCCCTGCGGCACCGCTGACCACCGGCAGCCACCGCCGGGCACCGGCAGCCACCGCCGGGCACGGCCTGCCACCACCGGCCACGGCGGGCGCCCGGCAGTGCGAGGATGCCCCCCGTGGTCCTCTCCCGACGCACCAGCGCGTTCCTCGCGGCCTTCGGGCTGTGGAGCTGGTTCATCTGGCCGAACTTCCTGAGGAACATCTGGAACGACCCGCGCTCCTTCGAGGACGGCCCGCAGCCGTTCTTCCTGGTGCACCTCGTGCTCGTCGTCGTCAGCCTCGCGCTGGGCACGACCATCGCGGTCGTCGGCGTCCGCGGCCTGCGCGCCTCGCGCCGCCGGCGCTGACCCGACCCGCCCACCCGGCCCCCCGCCCCGAGGCGGGCGGGTCCCGACCTCAGGAGGAGCCGTGCCCGGCCCCAGCGCGCCCACCCTGGAGTCCGTCGCCGCCCGCGCCGGGGTCTCCCGCGCCACCGCCGGGCGGGTGCTGGCCGGGTACGGCCGCGTCAGCCCCGGCGCCCGCGAGGCCGTGCTGCGCGCCGCCTCCGAGCTGTCGTACGTGCCCAACCAGGCGGCCCGCTCCCTGGTGACCCGCCGCAGCGGCTCGGTCGCCCTCGTCGTCGTCGAGCCCGTGGAGCGGTTCTTCTCCGACTCCTACTTCCCGCTGGTGCTCAGCGGCGCGCAGGCCCAGCTCGCCGAGCGGGAGGTGCAGCTGGTGCTGGTGGTGCTCTCCACCGAGCGCGAGCGCCAGCGCTTCGAGCGCTACGCCCGCAGCGGCCACGTCGACGGCGCGATCCTCGTCTCCGTGCACGGCCCGGACCCGCTGCCGCAGCACCTGCTGGACGCCGGGATCCCCGTGGTGATGTCCGGGCGGCCCTTCGAGGACGGCTCGAGCGTGCCGTACGTGTCCGCGGACAACACCGGCGGCGCCCGCACCGCCACCCGCCACCTCATCGAGCGCGGCTGCCGCAAGGTCGTCACCGTCACCGGGCCGATGGACATGCGGGTGGGGCAGGACCGCCTGGAGGGCTTCCGCGACGAGCTGCGCGCGCACCGGCGCCGCTTCTCGCCGCGGCTGGCCGTGGTGGGCGACTTCACCGTGGCGGGGGGCCGCGCGGCCACCGAGGAGCTGCTGGCCCGCCACCCCGACCTGGACGGGGTGTTCGCCGCCAACGACCTCATGGCCGCCGGCGCGCTGCAGGCGCTGGCCGCCGCGGGCGTCGCGGTGCCCGAGCGGGTGCGCGTGGTCGGCTTCGACGACGCCCCGCTGGCCGCCGCCGCCACGCCGCCGCTGACCACGGTGCGCCAGCCGGTCGTGGAGATGGGCCGCGAGCTGGCGCGGATGCTGCTGGCCGTCGTGGACGGCGCGGGCGCCGTGGAACCGGTCGTGGTGCGCACCGAGCTGGTGGAGCGCTCGACCTCCTGAGACCGCCCGCGCGACGCGCGCGGGAGCCTCGCGGTCGCGAGGGCGTTGACAGCGGGGGGTGGGTGGGGCCAATCTGTTCGCACCCTTTGAGAGCGCTCTCACAGGGCGTGGCACGTCCTTGAGAGCGCTCTCACCATCGAGACCCCCGATCAACGTCGATCCGCCGCCCACGGCGGGGCCCGAGGAGTACTCCATGTCGCACGTCCGGAAGACCACGCTCGCCCTCGCCGCGGCGACGGTCAGCGGCGCCCTGCTGCTCAGCTCCTGCAGCACCACCGACGCCGGGTCGGCCGACGCGGCGCCCGCCGACGGCAAGACCCAGCTCAGCGTCAGCCTCTTCGGGACCTTCGGCCTCGACGAGGCCGGCCTGTTCGACGAGTACCAGAAGCTCAACCCGAACGTCACGATCAAGTACGAGTCCACCCAGGGCGAGAACAACTACTGGCCGGCGCTGCAGACGAAGCTGGCCGCCGGGAACGGCGCCGCGGACATCCAGGGCATCGAGGTCGGCCGCATCGCCGACGTCGTGGCCAACCAGGGGGACAAGTGGACGGACCTGTCCACCACCGTCGCCGGCGAGCAGGTCCCCAACTACCTGGAGTGGAAGTCGGCCGCGGCCACCACCGAGGACGGCAAGGTGCTCGGCATGGGCACCGACATCGGCCCGATGGGCCTGTGCTACCGCAGCGACCTGCTCGAGCAGGCCGGGCTGCCCAGCGACCCCGCGCAGATCGCCGCCCGGCTGGGCTCCTGGGACGACTACGTCGCGCTCGGGCGCGAGTTCAAGGCCAAGGCGCCCGCGGGCGCCGCCTGGATGGACTCCGCCGGCGGGTTCTACAACGCGATCGTCTCCACCGAGGAGGAGATCTACTACGACGCCTCCGGTGAGCTGGTCTGGGACACCAACCCGGCCGTCAAGGAGGCCTTCGACACCGCCGCCTCCGCCGCCGCCGAGGGCCTGACCGCCAAGCTGGAGCAGTTCGAGGACCCGGCCTGGGACACCGGCTTCGGCAGCGGGTCCTTCGCCACCATCGCCTGCCCCGCCTGGATGGTCGGCTACATCAAGGGCAAGGCCGGCGACGCCGGCGCGGGCAAGTGGAACGTCACCTCGCTGCCCGGCGGCGCCGGCGGCAACTGGGGCGGCGCCTACCTGGGCATCCCCGCCTCCAGCAAGAACAAGGAGGAGGCCGCCAAGCTCGTCAAGTGGCTGACCGACCCCGAGCAGCAGGCGAAGGTCTTCGAGGTCGGCGGCAACTTCCCCTCGAACACCGGGGCCATCGAGCTGGTGACCGGCGCCACGGACGAGTACTTCCAGGGCGCCCCGATCGGCGAGCTGTTCTCCAAGTCCGCCGAGGCGGCCCCCACCCAGATCCTGGGTGAGGAGGACGCCGTCGTGAAGTCCGCGCTCGTCCAGGCGCTGCTGTCCGTGGAGACCAACGGCGTCAGCCCCGCCGACGCGTGGAAGGGCGCCTCCGGCGACCTCGCCAACCAGATCGGCTGACGAAACCCCTCCCGATCCCGGGGCGGCCGCCGTGCGCGGCGGC
>NZ_JBJLSG010000197.1:0-7991 GCF_050871925.1 Kineococcus gurbantunggutensis | reverse complement strand
CGCCCCCCCCCCCCCCCCCCCCCCCCCCCCCCCCCCCCCCCCCCCCCCCCCCCCCCCCCCCCCCCCCCCCCCCCCCCCCCCGCCCGCTCAGGCCGCGCGGCGCCAGGCCGAGCGCAGCGAGAGGCTGCGGCCGGTCTGCAGCAGGGAGTTCTCGTACAGCCGCCGCGCCACGGCGACGAACACCGCGGCGGTGGCGGCGATGACCGCCAGCGCCAGCAGCGGCTCGAGCCAGCCCACGTCGCCCTGCAGCACCCGCTTGGGCATGACCATCGGCGAGGACAGCGGCACGTAGGACAGCACGCTCTGCAGGGTGCCGGGGTCGTTGGCGGCGAAGGTCGCGAAGAACGGCAGCATGACGAGCATCTGCACCGGCGTGGCGGTGGACTGCAGGTCCTCCAGCCGGTTGGCCATCGCGCCGGCGGCCGCCCACAGGCACGAGAGCATCGCGAACCCGACGACGAAGAAGACGACGAACCACACCGCCGCGCTGGGCACGCTGGGCAGGCTGCGCAGCAGCTCGCGGTCGGCGACCGCCAGCCCGCCCAGGCCCGCGGCGACCAGGATCAGGATCTGCCCCAGGGCCAGCAGGCCGTTGCCGACGATCTTGCCGACGAGGAGCTGGCGCACCGGCACGGTGGTCACCAGCAGCTCCACCACGCGGGTCTGCTTCTCCTGCACGACGCTCTGCGCGATGGAGTACCCGAAGATCACCACGATCTGCAGGAACAGGATCGAGAACGCCAGGCCCAGCAGCCGGGTGGTCAGCGGGTCCACCGCGTCCGGGGCGAGCAGCCGCTGCACCGGCGGCGGCGGGGCCAGCGCCCGCTCGGCGGTCGCCGCGTCCAGGCCCGCGGCGCCCAGCAGCGCCAGCGACTCGGCGGCGAGCACGCGCGCGGTGAGGACCTGCGTCAGCCCGTCGGGCACGTTGCGGTCCCCGACGACCTCCACGCCGCCGCCGGCGGCGGGCAGCACCGCGGCGTCGGCGTCGCCGGCGCGCACGGCGGCCTCGGCGGCGGCCGCGTCGGCGACGGTGCGCACGGACACCTCCACGTCGCCGGCCTCGCCGGGCCGCTCGGCCAGCAGCGGCGCGGTCGCGCCCGTGGCGGCCACCGCGTAGCGGTCGGTGCCGCCGGAGAGCAGCCCCGGCAGGAACGCGGCGACCACCACGATGACCAGCAGCAGGACCGTGGAGAACACGAAACCCTTGTCGCGCAGCCGTTCCCGGATCTCCCGGTCGGCCACCAGCCACCACTGCCCCTGCACCGAGCGGTCCACCGGCCGCTGCACCGCCGCGCTCACCGCGACACCTCCGAGAACAGCTCCGACAGCGAGGGCACGAGCGGGGCGAAGGAGCGCACCGGCCCGCGGGCCAGGGCCTCGGCGAGCACGCGCTGGTCGGCGCCGGCGGCCAGGGCCTCCAGCACGACGCGGCCCGGGGCGGACTCCACCACGCGCACGCCGGGCACCTCGCCCACCCAGCCCAGCGGCCCGTCCGCGGCGAGCGCGTAGCGGGAACCGGAGCGCGCCCGGCGCAGCTCCTCCGGTTCCCCGGCGGCGACCACGCGCCCGCCGGCGAGGATGACGAGCTCGTCGCACAGCCGGTCGACGAGGTCGAGCTGGTGGCTGGAGAACAGCACGCCCACCCCGGCGCGCACCCGCTCGCGCAGCAGCTCGGCCATCGCGTCGACGGCCAGGGGGTCCAGGCCGGAGAACGGCTCGTCGAGCACGAGCAGCTCCGGGTCGTGCACGAGGGCGGCGGCGACCTGCACGCGCTGCTGGTTGCCCAGCGAGAGGGCCTCCAGCTTCTCCTGCGCGCGCCCGCCCAGGCCCAGGCGCTCCAGCAGGTCCCGCGCCCGGGCGGTGGCGGCGGCGCGGTCCACGCCGTGCAGGCGGGCCAGGAACACCAGCTGCTCCAGCAGCCGGCCCTTGGGGTACAGGCCGCGCTCCTCGGGCATGTACCCGAACCGGCGGCGCTGGGCCAGGTCCGGTGCGCGCCCGCGGAACGTCACGGTCCCGGCGTCGGGGGCCAGCACCCCCAGGGCGATGCGCATCGTGGTGGTCTTGCCGGCGCCGTTGGCGCCCACGAAACCGACCATGCGGCCGTCGGGCACGGCCAGGCTCACGGCGTCCAGCGCGGTGCGGTCGCCGAACCGTCGGGTGATGGAGTCGAGGACGAGCACCCGCCCGAACCTAGGCAGTGCCCGAGCGCGCCCGCGTCCCCCGTTCGGAGGGGTTCGCGCGGGCCCGGATCAGCCGTGCTGCGGACCGGGCGCGGGGTGCACCCGCACGGCGGCGGCCCCGGCCTCGAAGCGGACCTCGTCGCCGGGCGCCAGGCGCGCGGCGGCCACCGCCTCCACGGGGACGTCGGCGAACAGCTCCAGCGGCCCGCACCGGCCCTGCACGCGCACGGTGCGCCCGCGCGGCTGGAGCTGCTCCACGACGACGGGCCACCGGTTGGCGGCCCCCCGCGCGGGCACGTCCGCGCCGCCGGGCACGACGCCGGGCACGACGCCGGGCACGACGCCGGGCACGACGCCGGGCGCGCGCAGCAGCACGCGCGCGGGGTCCACGACCGCGACGGCCGGCTCGCCGGGCCGGCAGCCGGGGCCCAGGACCCCGGCGACCTCGGTGCCGTCGCCGGTGCGCAGCCCGGCGGCGGTGGCCCGCCCGCGCAGCAGGACCAGCCCGGCGGTGCGGGCGGCGAACGCGCTGCGCGGGCGGGTGAGGACCTCGTGCACGGTGCCGCGCTCGACGACGCGGCCGTCCTGCAGCACCGCCGCGCGGTCGGCCAGCGCCAGCACGTCGAGCAGGTCGTGGGTCACCAGCACGACGCCGCCGGGCGCCGCGGGGCCGCCGCCCTCCCCGCCGCCCCCGCGCAGCACGTCGCGCAGCACCTGGCGCACCCGCGGGGCGGCCTCGACGTCCAGGGCGGCCAGCGGCTCGTCGAGCAGCAGCAGCCGCGGCCGGGTCGCCAGCGCGCGCGCCAGCGCCACCCGCTGCGCCTGCCCGCCGGACAGCGCCCGCGGGCGGCGCCCGGCGAGGTGGGCGGCGCCCACCGCCTCCAGCCAGCGCAGGGCCTGCGCACGGGCCGCGGCGCGCGGGACGCCGGAGCTGCGCGGGCCGAAGGCGACGTTGGCGGCGGCGCTCAGGTGCGGGAAGAGCAGCGGGTCCTGCGCCAGCAGCGCGACGCCGCGCCGGTGCGCGGGCACGAACACCTCCGGCCGCGCCCCGGCGGCGGCCAGCACGCGCCCGTCGAGCACCACGCGCCCGGCGGTGGGGCGCAGCAGCCCGGCCAGCAGGTCCAGCAGCGTGGACTTGCCCGCGCCGTTGGGGCCCAGCACGGCCAGCACCTCCCCCGGGGCCACGCGCAGGTCGACGGCCAGGCCGCGCGGCTCGTGCCGCACGGACACCTCCAGCCCGCCCGTCACCCGCCGCCCCCGGCGCGCCCGCGCACCCCCGCGACGACGAGGACGCTGACGACCACCAGCAGCAGCGACAGCGCCGCCGCGGCGGACGGGTCGCTCTCGCGCAGCAGGTAGACCTCCAGCGGCAGGGTGCGGGTGACGCCCTCGCGGTTGCCCGCGAACGTCAGCGTGGCGCCGAACTCGCCCAGCGAGCGGGCGAAGGCGAGCACCGAGCCCGACAACAGCCCGGGCCCCACCAGCGGCAGCGTCACGCGCAGCAGCACCCGCCCGGGGCGCGCGCCCAGGGTGGCGGCCACGCGCTCGTGGCGCTGCCCGGCGGTGCGCAGCGCCCCCTCCACGCTGAGCACGAGGAACGGCAGCGAGACGAAGGCCTGCGCCAGCACCACCGCGGCCGTGCTGAACGCCACCCGCACCCCGGCGACCTCCAGCACGCCGCCCAGCAGGCCGTTGCGGCCCAGCGCCCACAGCAGCGCCAGGCCCCCCACGACCGGCGGCAGCACCAGCGGCACCAGCACCAGCGAGCGCAGCAGGCGCAGCCAGGGCGAGCGGGCGCGCGCCAGCACCAGCGCCAGCGGCACCCCCAGCAGCGCGCAGCACGCGGTGCTCAGCGCGGCGGTGAGCAGGCTCAGGCGCAGCGCCGACAGCGAGGAGGGGGAGGTGACCAGGGGGCCGAAGGTGCGCCAGTCCACGCGCGCGACGACGGCGAGCAGCGGCACGAGCACCAGCAGCGCGCCCGCGGCCGCCGGGAGCAGGACCCACCGGGGCAGCGCGCTCCCCTCCGCCGCGCCGCCCCGCGGGTCCCGGCCCGCCGTCAGCACCGGGCGGTCACCGCCCGGGCGTCCCGAAACCCGCCGCGCCGAGCACGGCGCGCCCCTCGGGGCCGGTGACGTGCTCGACGAAGCCGCGGGCCAGGTCCGGCTCGGCGGCCCCGCGCAGCGCGGCGATCGGGTAGGTGTTCACCGCGTCGGCCGCCTCGGGCAGCGGCACGCCGGTGACGGCGCCGCCGGCGGCGCGCACGTCGGTGACGTACACCAGGCCCGCGTCGGCCTCGCCGGCGGCGACCTTGCCCAGGACGTCGGTGACGGAGGACTCCTCGCTGACCGGGGACAGGGTCACGCCGGTGGAGGCCTGCACGGCGCGCGCGGCCGCCCCGCACGGCACCTGCGGGGCGCACACGACGACGTCCACGCCGGGGCGGGCGAGGTCGGCGAAGGCGGTGACGCCGGCGGGGTTGCCCGGCGGGGTGGCGATCTGCAGCACGTTCGTGGCGAAGGGCACCGGCTCGCCCGCGGTCAGGCCCGCGGCGGCGACCCGGGCGGCGGTGGCCTCGTCGGCGGCGGCGAGGACGTCGGCGGGGGCGCCCTCGGCGACCTGCGCGGCCAGGTCCGAGGAGCCGGCGAAGCTGAAGGCGACGGCGACGCCGGGGTGGGCGCGCTCGAAGCGCTCGCCGATCTCGGTGAACGTGCCCTGCAGGGAGGCGGCGGCGAAGACGTTCAGGGTGCTGCGCCCCGCCGCGCCGGGGGCGGGCCCCCCGACCGAGCAGGCGGCCGGCAGCAGGGCCGCGGCCAGCAGCGCGGCGGCGGCGCGGGCCCTCACGAGCGGCCCCCCTCGGGCGTCTCGACGACGACGGTGGTGGCCTTGACGACGGCGGTGGCGCGGCTGCCCGCCCGCAGGCCCAGCTCCTCGGCGGCCTCGCGGCTCATGAGGGAGACCACGCGGTGCGGGCCGCACTGCATCTCCACCTGCGCCATGACGCCGTCGGCCACGACGCGGGTGACCAGCCCGGCGAAGCGGTTGCGCGCGGAGCGGGCCACCCGGGTGGCGTCGGGGGCCGCGGCCGCGGCGTGCTCGACGGCGAAGGCGGCCAGCGCCGCGCCGTCCACGACCAGCCGGCCGGCCTCGTCGCGCCCGGCGGGCAGGGCGCCGGAGTCGGCCCAGCGGCGGGCGGTGTCGTCGGAGACCCCGAGCAGCTCGGCGACCTCGCGGATCCGGTACTGCGGCACGCCAGCAGGTTAACCGCCGCTGCTGCGGCTCGGGGAGCCCCCGGGCGCCGCAGCCGCGTCACTGCCCCCGCAGCACCGCCAGCATGTGCGGCAGCTCGAACACCTGCGCCACCGCCACGCCGGACTGCCGGCCCAGCTCGGGGTCGGCCCCGGCGGCCAGCAGCGCGCGCACGACGGCCTCGTCCTGCCGGAAGACCGCCGCGCCCAGCGCGGTCTGGCCCTTGTCGTTGACGCGGGCGTGGTCGGCGCCGCGCTCCAGCAGCAGCCGCACGGTGTCCTCGTGGCGGTGGTAGGCGGCCAGGATGAGCATCGTGTCGCCGCCGGAGGTGGTCAGGTCCACCGGCACGCCGAGGTCCAGGCGCTCGGCCAGCGCCGCGGTGCGGCCCTCGCGGGCGAGGTCGAAGGTCTCCTGCAGGAAGCGCAGCTGCTCGTCGCTCAGGTCGGCGGTCACGCCCCGACGGTAACCGGCGCGGGCCGGGCGCGGGCGTGCGGCGGCACCCGCGCGGAGCAGCCCGGGGGGAGGGGCTGGCGCCCGGCGCACCGCGCCCCCTACCGTGTGCTGAACCGGTTCGGCAGCGTCGCCCGCGGGTCACGCCCTCCGACCGGACCCGGCGAAGACCCGAGAGGACGACGTGCTCGACACCGACAAGATCTCCGTGCAGCTGTACACGGTCCGCGACGCGCTCGCGGCCGACCCCGAGGGCACCCTCGGCCGCCTGGCGTCGATCGGCTTCCGCAAGGTCGAGCCCTTCGGGCTCACCGAGTGGGCCGCCAAGCTCGCCCCCGGCCTGAGCGCCCACGGGCTGAGCGCGCCCAGCTCCCACGCCAAGGTCGTCGGCGGCGACGTCGAGGAGGTCCTCGCCGCGGCCGCCACCACCGGCACCACGCTGGTCGTCGAGCCCTTCGTCGACCCCGCCCGGTGGACCACCGCCGAGGACGTGGCCGCGATCGCCGCCGAGCTGAACGCCGCCTCGCGCCGCGCCGCCGACGCCGGCGTGACCATCGGCTACCACAACCACTGGTTCGAGCTGGAGAACCTCATCGGCGGGCGCACCGCCCTGGAGGTCCTCGCCGACCACCTCGACGACGCCGTGGCCCTGGAGGTCGACACCTACTGGGTGGCCGTGGGCGGGCAGGACCCGGCCGCGCTGCTCGGCCGCCTGGGCGAGCGCGTCAAGGCCGTGCACCTCAAGGACGGCGACGGCACCCGCGAGACGAAGAACCAGGTCGCCCTGGGCGCCGGCTCCCTGGACGTCGCCGCGATCCTGGCCGCCTCCTCCGGCGTCCAGCTCGGCGTCGTCGAGCTCGACGACACCACCGGCGACGTCTTCGACGCCGTGGCCGGCGGCTACGCCTACCTCACCTCCGCGGGGGTGTCCGCGTGAGCGCCCCCGAGCCGCGCACCGGCCCCGTCGGCATCGGCATCATCGGCGCCGGCGTCATCTCCGGCACCTACCTGGAGAACCTCACCAGCTTCCCCGACGTGGAGGTCCACGCCGTCGGCGACCTGTTCCCCGAGGCGGCCAAGGCGCGCGCGGAGGAGCACGGCGTGCCCCACCACGGCGGCATCGACGCGGTCCTGCAGAACGACGACGTCGAGATCGTCATCAACCTGACGATCCCCGCCGCCCACGTCGAGGTCTCCCTGCAGGCCATCGCGGCCGGCAAGCACGTGTGGAGCGAGAAGCCCGTCGCGCTGGACCGCGAGGGCGGCCGGCAGCTCATCGAGGCCGCACAGGCCGCCGGGGTGCGGCTGGGCTGCGCGCCGGACACCTTCCTGGGCACCGGCCTGCAGACCGCCCTGACGGCGCTGCGCCGCGGCGACATCGGCACCCCGCTGACCGCGCTGACGCTCATGCAGTCCCCCGGCCCGGAGTCCTGGCACCCCAACCCGGCGTTCCTCTTCCAGCACGGCGCCGGCCCGCTGTTCGACATCGGCCCCTACTACTTCACCCTCCTGGTGCAGGCGTTCGGGCCGGTGGCGGCGGTCGCGGCGGTCGGCTCGAAGTCGCGCGAGTCCCGCGTCATCGGCTCGGGGCCCAGGGCCGGGGAGAGCTTCGACGTCACCGTGCCCACGCACGTCAGCGCCCTGGCGCAGTTCGAGGGCGGGCAGAGCTCGCAGAGCATCCTCAGCTTCGACTCGCCCCTGCAGCGGCACGGCTTCGTGGAGATCACCGGCACCGAGGCCACCCTGGAGGTGCCCGACCCGAACAACTTCGACGGCGACGTGCGCATCCGGCGCACCGGCTCGGAGGAGTGGGAGCTGCTGGCCTCCACCAAGGCGCTGTCCACCCGCGGCACCGGGGCGCTGGAGATGGCCCGCGCCATCCGCGCCGGCCGCCCGCACCGCGTGCAGGGCGCCCTGGCGCACCACGTCGTCGACGTCATGATCTCGATCGACGAGTCGATCCGCAGCCGCAGCTTCGTCGACGTGACCAGCACCGTGGAGGCGGCCGAGCCGCTGCCGGCGGACTGGGACCCCTTCGCCCGGACCGTCTGAGCGTCCCCCCGCCCCACCGCTGCACCGCGCCCGCCCCGCCGCCCCCGCCCGGGGCGGCGGGGC
>NZ_JBJLSG010000196.1:0-8104 GCF_050871925.1 Kineococcus gurbantunggutensis | reverse complement strand
ACGATCGGTGACAGGTCGGTGACCTCTCACCGATCGTGCAGCAGGCCCACTCTCGTGCTGGGCTTTGCACCAGGTGCCTCAGGCGGCGTCGGGGTCTGCAGGACGTGGCGGCTCGCCGTCCAGGAGCAGGTGGCCGGCGGGTTGCCCGGCCAACCACAGCTCGGACTGGTCCAGGGCCTGGCGCAGGACCTGGCGCAGGGCATGTCCCAGGGGTGCTCGCTGTCCAGGCGCTGGGCGGCCGCTGATCACCGGCCGCTGATCACCGGCCACTGATCACCGGTTGCCGGGATCTGCACCGTCCACTGCCAGCTCCTGGTCCCGGCCCGCGTGCAGCGGCGCACGCGGACGTGCAGCCCGGCGTGGTCCTGGGGGAGCCGGCAGGTCGCGTGCGCCACCTGCCGCAGCAGCGGAGCCCACCGGGCCCGCTGCTCGACGACCTGCGCCGGGAGGGTGGGGGGTGCACGGTCGGCGGGGAAGTTCAGGAGCGCGGCGGGGTGCTCGGCCGGCTCGTAGGCTTCGACCGCGTGCCCGGCAGGGCTGATCACCGCTTCCCGGCTGGGGTCACTGGCGTCGGCATCGCCCAGGGGGCTGCAGGGCGCGTGGGCCAACGTCGGCTCGAACCCCTGATCGGGTGGGAGGTCGCCGCCCACCGCCCACCGCGCTCAGCGCGCCCACGACGGCTACTTCCACCTCGCTGCGGGGGCGGGGGTCGGCCCACCCCTTCACGCCGGCGGGCGCGCGCAGGTCGTCTTCGGCGCGCGTCCCCCTCAGCGTGCCCGGGGCGGGCGGCTCAGAGCGCGGGCTGAGCCCGGATCACCCACGCATCGGGGGTGAGCGCCATGTCCGCGCCACGAGCGCGCGTGTGGTGCGGGGGCTGTTGATTACCCGTTGCTCAGTCGGTGAGGAGCCGGCGGGCTTGGTGCAGCTCGGCGATGGCGGCGTCGATCAGCTGCCTCGTGCTGACACCGGTGCTGACACCGGCGCCGGCGCCGGAACCCTCGACGCTGACGGAACTGGCGCCGGCGGTGAGGTCGTGGACGGTGATGGTCACGGTGCCCAGCACCGCCGGCTCGCTGGTGCCGGCGAGCTGGCGCAGGTGCGGTGGGCAGTCGGGGTCTTGCGGGGAGAAGGCGTGCCACCCGGTGTGCGTCTGGCTCACGGGGCCAGCCTGCCCCAGGACGCCTCGACTGTCTCGTCCCACCGCAGCCGGCGTCCCACCGCAGCCGGGGCTCCGCCGCTCACCCCCCCCGCAGCGCAGCTCGATGCCAGCCGCTGCAGCCAGCCGCTGCAGCCAGGCGCTGCACGGCCTGCGTGAAGGAGAGGTCCTGGGTGCTCACCACGCACTCCACGACGTCGCCGCCCGCACCGCACCCGAAGCAGTGCCAGCGCCCGGCAGCAGGGCGCACGTGCAGCTGCTCGTCCAGGTCCTGGTGCTGGTGCTGGGGGCACCGGCCGGTGCGCCGATCGCCTCCACCGGGCCGGAGCGGGGTGCGCGCGTGGATGACGGCTGCCAGGGCGGTGCGCCGCTCGACCTCGTGGATGCCCTCGGGGTGGAGGTGAGCTGGCACGCCCACAGGCGTGGGTCGCGCTTAGCGCTCGTGGTGGTGAGGCATCTGCTGCGCGATCCGGTGGCAGGCGGTGTCACCGGATCGCGCAGCAGGCCGGGTTCTTACGGCACGGTGGCGGGCAGTGCTGCACCGGCGGTGTCGTAGAGCTCGACGCGGTGCACGTCCAGGTGGCGCGGGTGGGCCAGCACCGCCCAGCGCACGTTCGTGCAGTGGGGGTCGTCCGCGACGCGCAGGTCCTCGCGGGTGCCGTCCGAGAGGTGCACCACCACCGCGCGCACCTCGGCGTGCAGCGTGAGCAGCCAGGTGGCCGGCTCGTCGACCTCCCCGGTGCCCCAGGCGCCGGTGAGGACCTGCCTGGGCGGCAGCGGGGTGCAGCGCTGCGCGGTGCCCCAGCACCGGCGTCCCTCGGCGGTGCGCACGTCGAGCACCACGCCCGGCCCGCGGGGGGTGTCCTCGGCGTGCAGCGTCCACTGCGCGCCGTCGAGGGCGGTGCCGCTCAGCAGGAGGGTACCCACCCGCCCCGGTGTGCGCTGCTCCTCCGACCACGTCACCGGTGGCGCACCGGCCTGGTGACGGCACCGATCACCTGCATGAGCGGGATGACCGAGCGTTCTGGTCCACGTCTGGACCAGGGGCCCCTCAGCTCGACATGCCCTGCTGGCAGCATCCAGCAGAGTGCTTCCACGCGCCGGCGCTGCAGGCGTGCGATCGGACGAGGCGGTGAGGTGGGTGTTGAGGTCGAGGCACAGCGACGTGGTGCGCATCGAGAGCGGCGGGCGGTGGCAGTTCGCCGACAGTGAGGCCGATGCCCACGACGGGCCCATCGAGTCCAACTTCGCCTACGTCATGGGCCGTGAGGGCATCTGCTTGTGGTCAGGCACTTGGTGCGGGGAGATCCCGGTCGCGGTGGAAGTCCACGACACCCCACCGCCGCCGACGTCGGGGTGGGAGAAGTCGGTGGACCTGGTGGCCGTCTTCCCCAGTGCTGTCGCCGCCGCGTTCTGCGTCGACACGCCCAGGGAGGGCCTGCGTGAGATCCCCCTGCCCGCGCAGCGGGTGGTGGTCCGTGTGCTGGTCAACGGCTGGACCTCCCCGCCGGGGGCGTGCAACGCAGCGGACAGCTGGTTGTTGCAGGTGTGGCCGGCGCAGGGACAGCTGAGCGCTGCAGCAGATCAGCGATGAACCCACCTGCGCTCATCGCCATCGTGTGGGTGATCGGTGTCGAGGGGCTCAGGACGCGGACTCGTCGACCTCGCCGCCACGCCGCGGGCCGCTCTCGCGCGGAGCGGTGCGCGGCCCGGGCAGGGAGTCCCTTACCGCGGTGGCGGGCGTGGGAGTGCCGTCGTGGCAGGGCGCCGAGCGGCCACGCGGTGAGCGCGACCTCGCCCCCCAGCGCGCCGGGAGCGCGGGGTCGTTGACGTGCCACTGCCCCACGGCAGACTGACCCGGTGAGCAACGCCGTGGCCGTGGAGGCTCTGCTGCACCTGGTGCGGGTGATGGAGGCCGCGGAGGCGGCTGAGCGCGCGCACCAGCAGGCGCGCGAGGCCGAGCTGACGCTAGGGCGTGGATGGGAGCGGGAGCAGGCCCGGGCGGCTGCGCAGGCTGTGCAGGCTGCGTACGAGCAGGTGATGTGCTGGCAGGACGAGATCGGTCGGGCGCGAGCGGACGTGCTGTGGCAGTTGGGGCAGGGCGGGCAGGACTGGTCCAGCTGGTTGAGCAGGCACACGAGCATCCAGGGCGCACCGCGCGCCTCCGGTGCTGCCTGAGCCGCCGCCCCGCCTCGCGTGCAGTCGCGGCGGGTACGCGGCGCGGTGGGTACGTGGCGCGGTGGGTACGCGGCGCGGTGGGTACGCGGCGCGGCAGGACCGCGAGGCCGCCCGCAGCGCGCCGTGGGCGGGTCGCGGGCGGGTCGTGGCGGCCCGGCCCGGCGCTGTGCGGTGGGTGCGCGACACGCCCTGGCCTCGTCGTCGCCGCACGTCCCGGAGTCGTCGTCGCACGTCCCGTCGTCGTCGTCGCACGTCCCGTCGTCGTCGTCGCACGTCCCGTCGTCGTCGTCGCACGTCCCGTCGTCGTCGTCGCACGTCCCGTCGTGGTCACCGCGGTGACCGGCGTCGTGGCCCCGGGCGATCGGAGATGATCGACGGCGTGAGCGAAGCGCACCTGCAGCACCAGCCCGACGACGCGCCTGCTGCGCCTGCTGGGCCGCCGCGCCGCTCTCCGGCGGCGGGGGTGCTGGCCGCGCTCAAGGAGGTCGTGCTGGTCGTGGTGGTGGCCCTGGTGGTCTCCCTGGTGGTCAAGACCTTCTTGCTGCAGGCCTTCTTCATCCCCTCGCAGTCCATGGAGCAGACCCTGGACATCGGCGACCGAGTCGTGGTCAGCAAGCTGACCCCGGGCCCCTTCGAGCTGCACCGCGGTGACGTGGTCGTCTTCTCCGACCCCGGCGGCTGGCTGCTGCCCACCGTCCCGGCCCAGCGCGGGGCGGTGGGTGCTGCGGTGGCCGCGGCGCTGGAGTTCGTGGGGCTGCTGCCGGAGGACTCCGACGAGCACCTGATCAAGCGGGTCATCGGCCTGCCCGGGGACCGCGTGGCCTGCGACGGGCAGGGGCCGGTCAGCGTCAACGGCAGCCCGGTGGAGGAGTCCGGCTACCTGGCGGCGGGGGTGGCGCCCAGCCAGGAGGCCTTCGACGTGACCGTGCCGGCCGGTCAGCTGTGGGTGATGGGCGACAACCGCCCCAACTCCGCGGACTCGCGCGAGCACCCCGATGCCCCGTACGGGGGGTTCGTGCCGGTGGAGGGGGTGGTGGGGCGCGCGTACGCGGTGGTGTGGCCGCTGGGGCACGCCTCGCGGCTGGGCACCCCGCACGCCTTCGATGCCGTGCCCGGCGTCTCGGGCACCTCGTGAAGGCGCAGTCGGTGCGTGGTGGGTGAGGGAGCCAACGACGTCCCGGCCGGCGCGGTGATCGCACGTCCGGTGCGCGTGAAGGCACGGCCAGTGGTGCTCCTCAGGTGGCCGTGCGCTGCTCAGGGCCGGCGCGCTGGGGTCCGGTGGTGCACACGAAGCGCATCCGTCCAGCGGTGCTGAGGTCCACGAAGCGCCCGCCGTTGCGTTCGATGACGCGGCGGGAGGCGTGGTTGTCTTTCGCGCAGGTCAGCAGTGCCCGCTCGATCCCGTGCTCGCCGGCGATGCCCAGGGCAGCTGCCAGCATTGCGCTGGCGTGACCCTGCCCGCGCGCGGAGGGCCGCACGTCGTAGCCGATGTGCCCGCCGAAGGCGTGCAGCTCCTCGCTCAGGGCCAGGTTGATGCGTACTCGGCCCAGGTACTCGTTCGCGCTGGCCCACCACAGCACGCGGTGGGGGACGCGGTCGCGCGGGTGCAGAGCCCGCCCGGCCCGGCCCGCTTCGAGCTGGTCGTCGATCCAGCGTTGGAATGCGCACGGGTCGGTGAGCTCCTTGATGTCCAGGTCGGTGTGCAGCCCCTCACGGTGGTGCTCGGCCAAGGCCGCCAGGAAAGAGGCGTGCTGGGCCAGGGTCGGCTCAACCAGGCTCGGTGCGCTCGAGTGCATGAACCTGCACCCTGTGTGTTGTGGGTGCCTGCTGACAAGTGTGTGGTTCCCGCGCTCCACGGTGCTCGCTCTTCTGCTCACGGAGTCGACGGCCGTCCGTGGCCGCGGGTGATTGACGTCGTCAGCGCGCGACGTCAGCGCCGTGTGGGGGTGTGCGGTCGGTGCGGCGCGGGTTCACTGCTCGACGCGGTAGGACAGGGTCAGCTCGTCGCCGGCCCGCCCGCGGATGCCCCAGTCGTGCCGCGGTGCCTCCACGATGCTGATCTCCAGGTCGATCGCCTCGATGCCCAGGTGCGCTTCGAAGTCGCGGTACAGGCGCTGGTGGAACGCCTCCTTCGTCGCCACGCTGCGCCCGGTGAACATCAGCACCTCGAGGATCGTGTACTCCTCGCTGCGCCCCTGCGGGGTGGGAAAGCCCTCCGCGGTCACGGGGGAGAAGCGGTGGAGGCGCTTGGCGGCGGGCAGTCCGAGGACGTCGACGGCGGCGGCGTGGACGGTGTCGGACAACCGGGTGCGCAGCGGGTGCAGGACGTGCTCGCGGCCGTAGACCTTGAACTGGGCCATGGTGGAACCTCTCCTGGGGTCGGCCTTCGCGGGCCGACGGGAGCAGGGTTCCGCACACCCGCGCTGGGCGGGGTGCGTCGGTGACGGACGTGCCCGGCTCAGGAGCCGGTCCACCACGAGGGTCGGGTGCGCGTCGCGGCGATCACGGTGCTCACCGTAGTGGGCGGCGTCGGTCTCGTCACGCGATCCGCGCCGTAGCGGTTCGTTCGCGCGCCGGATGAGCGGGTGTCCGGCGAGGGCCGGAGGCGTCCGCGACGTTGCGGGGGCGGCTGTGCCGAGCGCGGTATCTGCCGGTGGTGCCTGCTGGTGGCGCGGGCGGGTGTGCGCGCCCGGCGCTGCACGCCGCACCGCTCGGTGCTGCGGTGAGCGCTGCGGTGATCGCTACGCTGGCGGTGCAGGACCGGCGCGAGGGGTGCTGGTGCCGACGGGGTGAGGTGGCGCTGTGGCCGTGGAGCTGCTCGGTGACCAGGGCGCGGGGTACGCGCTGATCGCGCTGTACGTGGCCGGCGCTGGCATCGCGCTGGAGCGGGTGCGCTGGTGGGTGCGCCGTGCTCAGGCGCGTGCGGTGGGGGCCGCGGTGCGCTCGGCCGGCGCCGGCATCACCCCCGGCATCACCCCCGGCATCACCCCCGGCATCACCCCCGGCATCACCCCCGGCATCACCCCCGGCATCACCCCCGGCATCACCCCCGGCATCACCCCCGGCATCACCCCCGGCATCACCACGGGCACCGGTGCCGGTACCGGTGCTTCAGCACCGACGGTGCAGCGCGCTGCTCCCGTGCCCGGCGCGCCCGCGCAGGCGGTGGCGCCGATCGGTGGGCTGCTCGGGCAGCGCATCGCGCGCACCGAGCAGGTGCTGGAGGCGATCGAGGCCCTGGCGCAGCAGGTGCCCCTGTCCGCCGGTGAGCAGGTGCGCCTGGCCGACCTGCGCGCCAGCGTGGACCGGTTGCGGCGCTCGGCGGCGGTGGTGCCCACCGAACCCGTCGAACCCGTCGAGCCCGCCGAACCCGTCGAGCCCGCCGAACCCGTCGAGCCCGCCGAGCCGGTGGCGGAGGGCTCGCCGAGCGTGCCCGGGGCAGGCGCACCTGCGGCGGGTGCCTCGGCGGCGGGTGCCTCGGCGCCGAGCACGTCGGTGCTGGTGCAGCAGGAGGCGCTGAGCGCGGCGCAGTACCTGCTGATCGGGGCGCAGCGGCTGCACGAGGAGGTGCAGCGGGTGCTGCTGGTGGATCTGGGCGCGCAGCGGCGCTACGCCCAGGACAAACACCGGGCATCGGACCTGACGATCGAGTGAAGCGGCGCTGCTGCACCCCAGCACTAGCCGGGCGCCTGCTGGGCGCCTGCTGGGCGCACCTGGCCTGGTGCCGGTGGTGCCTGCGGCGCGGTGGCGGGGTCCGCGGTGTGACCTGGTGCCGCTGGAGAGCGGGCGGTGCCACCGGATCGTGCAGCAGACCCGTGCGACCCGTGCTGCGCACTGCAGTACGCACTACACGACGCACTGCACCGCGCACTGCACCGCGTTTGTGGATCCACACCTGCAGCGCTCACTGAGGAACCAGGGAGGCCAGGACCAGGGCGGCTGAGGGCAGCAGGACCGCGCCGATCGAGGTGGGCCAGAACCACGCGCGGGCGCTGGCGTGCACGCGCGGACGCAGGACGTGCCCGGTGAGGAACCACGCCAGGACAGCGGTCCCCACGATGGGCAGGATGAGCGCGGAGGCGAGGCCCGCGCCGTCGTTCTCGGTGGGTTCGCGCACCGTCAGGCCCAGCGCGGCCAGTGGCCACGTGCGCAGGTAGTAGTGGGCGAGCCACAGCGGCACGATGCCCGGCACGCCGAGCAGCAGGTTGACGATCACGACCAGCACCGGCCCGCGCAGGGAGGAGGTGCGGGCGGGGTGAGCGTCGTGGGGCGGTGTCACGAGCGGCGCGGCAGGTCGTGGTCCTGCAGGGTCCCCAACGGTGGTGCCGCCTGCTGCGGTGGTGCCGTCTGCTGCGGCTGCGCCTGCAGGCGGTGATCGGTGGGGGCGGTGTCGGTGCGCAGGCGCGCGGGGGAGAGGCCGGCCAAGGGCGCGGGGGGCAGGGGGGTGAAGACGGTGGGCAGCCGTGCAGCGGTGGGTGCGCTCGCGCCTGGCGGGGTCGGGTGCGGTTGCTGGTCGTTCACCAGGGCAGTCTGAGCCAGTCCAGCGCGGTCGTGCAGTGCTGCAGGGGCCTGCTGCACGATCCCCTCACGGGTCGCAGTCACTGGATCGTGCAGCAGACCCGCTCACGCAGTCCTGCGTGGTTCCTTACAGCTCCTTTCACTATGACGTTGGGAGCTTGCGGTAGCAGATGAGCGCGCACGCCAGCTGCAGCAGGCTCAGGTGCAGATCGGCTCGCACCTCGTAGCGGATCCGCAACCGCTTGAACTGGT